>JADGRK010000182.1 GCA_017880985.1 Rhodoferax sp.
GCGGCTTCCATGCCAGCCAAGGTGCGGAACCCGCCGGTCACCATCACCGGCATTTTTGCTACGGCTTTGATGGACTTTGCATATTCCGGGAACATGGCTTCCCGTTCACGTGTGCTGCCGCGTATTTCACTTTCTTCACGTATTTTGAGGAACTCGGTTTGCTCGTAGGTGCCACCGGAGATTTCAAGTAAGTCGATTCCGGCATCGCCCAGCCAGCGAACGACCCGGACACATTCGTCCAGCGCGAAACCGCCTTTCACGAAGTCCGATGAATTAATCTTGACTGAGATAGGGAAATGTTCACCTACCTTGTCGCGCACGGCGCTAATCACTTCCATCAACAACCTGGCACGGTTTTCCAGCCTGCCACCCCAATGGTCTACGCGTTGGTTTGTTCGCGGCGAGAGAAACTGTGAGAGCAGATACCCGTGGGCAGAGTGAATTTGCACGCCATCAAAGCCAGCTTCTTTCAGAATGTCAGCCGTGTGTGCAAAGCGCTTAATGATGTCTTGAATGTCTGCCTCGGTAGCCGCTCTGGGTTTTCCAAAATTCCCCACCATATTCAATTGAACAGCGGAGGGAGCCAATGGCGTCAAGTTCACCAAACGGGGACACTGTCGCCCGGGGTGACTAATTTGTGCCCACAACTGGCTACCACCACGATGCACACTATCAGCCCAGGCCCGCAATGCATCGATACCAGATGAATCTTCCACCACCACATTGCCAGCCCGTTCCAGGTAACGACCATCGACTGCGATGTTGCCTGTCAACAATACTGCGGCACCGCCACGCGCCCACCTTGAATACAAACGCTGATGGGAGTCATTGGCGTAACCTTTAGGAGTCGCAAGTCCCTCCGTCATGGCGGCTTTACAGATCCGATTGGCAACTTGATGGCCACAGGGTAGCGTAAGGGATTGTTCTATCAAGAGTAGTCTTCCGTCGTGTCGCTAACGGCATGTTAACGCCTGGTCGAAAGAATTGATTCCCTAAGCGACTTCTCAGCAGACAATCAAGGAAGCGTTGCCCGCCGCGGCCAAGACCGCAAAGGTCCGCTCCTGGTCGGGGTGGCGCCGGTCAGAACAGCGCCTTACCGGGTCCGTGCCTCGTTAAGTTTTAGGCATCTCTATGTTCAGTCGACCGGCGCAGCGCAAGCCAAACATAGATTGCGATGTTAATGACAACGACCGTGGCAGCAAGCACGAACTGAACCTCGCGGGTCAGGCCAGACGGATAGATGACGTCGAGCAGGTAGTGCTCGATGAAGCTTTCCGCGTAGCCCGATTGACCGGCGCTGATACGAAGGTCGTTCTCGATATAGGTGAGGGGGCAGATGCGACCGGTAAGCTCTGCGAAGAACGCCCAAGCCGCCACCGGAAGATGAACAAGTGGCATCCAGCGCCAGCGCGCGGCGAGTGCCCCGCCGAAAAGGGCAAATAGGATGAATGCCAAGTGGAGCAGAAGAACGCCGTCAGCGGCAAAACGAAAGTACATGAGAAAGCCGACACGATGCTTGATGCCAAACGAGGGTGCGCTGCGCCATGTTGCGCTTAAAGCAGCACGCAAGGCGATGTTGGGGACCCCATGCACAGATTGGCCGGAGTGACGCTAGAGGTGTCGGCACTGCGGCAATTCAGAGCTTGGGGAATCGTATGCGGCTGACCATCAACGAGCCGGAGAGTGCGAACAACAGTACTATTGGGTGAAGCGTGAAGCCACCAAATGCGACCTGCCCGAACCAAAGGGACTCATGCAGCGCATCTTGTGAGGCAGCAACGAACATCAACATTACGAGCAGCAGCGACGTTGGGATAGGGGTTCCCTCGAAGTATTTCACTTTGCCTTCACCCTCAGAAAGTGCCTCGGCCGTAACGTTGTAGCGCGCCAAGCGAGATACGCCGCACGCAACAAAATAGGTCAGGACGATACGGTCGTATAGGCCCTGCATGCCGCAACCATACCCAATCAAGGCTGGGGCTACGCCAAAGGAGATGATGTCAGCGAGAGAGTCGAGCTCACGACCCATTGCCGAAGTTTTCTGTCTCCACCGAGCAATCCGTCCATCCAACACATCGAATACTAAAGCGGCGAAGACCAGTCCGCACGCAAAGTAGACATGCATGACATCGCCCGTTTGTAGGTACGTCATCATAGAAAACAATGCCCCTGTGCCGCAGACCGCGTTAGCTAGCGTGAACCAATCGGCAAGGTGGAACTCTCGAATCATCGAGAAAGGTTTGTTCAGTGTTGATGGCATCATAATTAATAGAATACTCTACTTTCTCCAGAAGAGATACGCCAATCGCGACGGCTTTTGGTCCTGGATAGGGAGCGTATACGCATTCATGAGTTGCCTCGCGTACGACTGTCCGCTTCTGGTCGAAAGCGCCAGCTTGAACCGTGCTCACGGCGGACCCTCATAACTCAATCTACGCTCGCACCACCCCATGGCACAAAGCGAGTGGAAGTTCGAGTTACGCTTGCCAGAACTGCGCGGCTCCCTGGGGCAGCTCTGCGAGGACCCGGTCCAGTGCTGCCTGGTCGATGTTTCTCCGCAAGGCCGTAGCGACATCTGAATGGCCGTATCCGGCGCGAAGTTGTGCGCGACCCGCAGCGCTTGAACTTCTTTCGTCATGGTTGCTCGGTCTTCGAAAGCTCGCTGAGGTTCGTCAGTATTCCAATCCGCCACGAAGATGGCGCGGATGACGGCAGGAAGCGCGCTGGTATTCAAAAGGTAATGTCATGTGATGGTGGTTCCTTGCTCGCCGTGTCGGCACTGCCAGCTTGTTGAGCATATAGCTTGAGCTCAAGACGCACTATTTGCAGGCTGACGCCAAACCACAGCCACAATTGCCGCAGCCAAGGTCTGAGCCAGGGCTATTGTGAGTACCGAGCCACTCCAGCCCCAGCCTTCGTAGGCCATGCCTGCAACCCAAGCGCCTACCGCTCCGCCAGCGTAGTAACTCATGTAGTAAATGCCTGTCGCCAAAGAACGCCCCTCGGTCACGCTTTTGGCAATTGCACCTATGGTGGCAGACTGGCAAAGGAACACTCCGGTGGAACACACAGCCAAGCCGACTACGACTACAAATAGGGACGGAACCAGGGTCACAAGTAACCCGGCAGCAGATATTGCCAATGCCCCCAGAAGAGATTTCATAAAACCTAAACGGTCGATATAGCGGCCAGCCAGTGGGGTTACCAAAACACCCACGAGATAGACGGTAAATACATTGGCCAAGCCAGCGGTAGAAAGGTGGAAAGGGGCAGCCGCAAGGTACAGGTTCACATAGGTGAAAGTTCCCACCAGTGAGAACAACACGCAGAAGCCCACAGCGCAAGCCGCCATCAGCCGCTTGTGATGAAGGTGACGCCACAAAGTGCTCATGCCTGCGCCAATATTTCGGTTTGGGACGAAGTGACGCGAAGGTGGCAGCAGCCACAACACCAGCAGAGCCCCAAGAAGATTCATGATTGCTAAGGTGACAAAAGCACCTCTCCAGCCCAACAAATCACCTGCATGACCCGTGATGAAGCGCCCGCAAAAGCCACCCATCACAGTGCCCCCCACGTAGGTTGTGGTCATGCGGGCGACCCCGCCCGTGCGGAATTCCTCGGAAATGTAGGCAATGAGAACCACCACGATGCCTGGAACTGCCAAACCTTGAAGGAAGCGCAGGACTATCAACGAGCTGAGGCTGTCTGCCATGGGTATCAGGGCCGTCGGTACCGTCAGGGCGAACATGGAGGTACACAGGATGACCTTTCGTCCGATGGCATCGGAGAGCATCCCCATAAAGGGAGAGACCAGCCCCACCGCCAAGACCGTAGCCCCGACCGTCAATCCGGCCTCCAAGGGAGAGGCATGAAAATCATCCATCACCATAGGCAACACTGCCTGAATGGAATAGACGTTCAGAAAGGCAAAAAATCCAATTATCCAGACAATGGGTCGGGAAGCCTGAATACCGTTGCCAAGCAAGAACAGGCGCATCTTGTTGGCAGACATATTAAGAATTCTAGACTTCCGCTTGGGGCGAAAGAGTGGCTGTCGCAGCATGTGTCTGAAAGACCGCTCCTGGTCCGGGCTCCTTTCGGGTGCTTCGACAACAGCTATATCTGTCGCCGAATCTCCACTTCTGGAGGTCGTCATTCAACACTTCGGATCGGATGCTGCAAATCACTCGGCGGTGCTGAATGACAGTTCCTGGTTGGGACGCGACTGCCAATTGGACTTGGCGAGCACCCGCAAATGCCTTGTTGTTGACGACCAGAAGAGAGAATTGATCTCTGGTGCAGAGCAGCCCCCGATTGCGACAACGTCGTATCTGACGGCAATGGAAACAAGGTCCAGCATCGTCAAGATGCGAACAGACCTATGCATGGCCAAGGTTCTCTGGTTTGCATGTCACACCTTATTTGCGCGCCAGGTAAACGCCCCAGACAGCCAGCGCCATACCGAAGAGTGCGATACCTGAAAAAGAGTCTCTGAATAACACCCAAGCGAACAAGGCAGTGCATGGCGGCACCAGGTAAAACAAGCTTGCAACGTTCACCGCGTCACTGTGTCGAATCAACCAGTTCAACAGACTGATGGCACCAATCGACAGCACCAACACCAGCCAGCCCAAGGCAAAGTAGAACTCGCCAACCCATTCAATGCGAAAACTCTCGGTCAGGAATGCCAACAACCACGTAGCCAACGCAGTCGGCAGGAACTGCGCGACTGACCCGGTTCGCCAGTCAAAGGACGGACAGTAGCGCTTTTGGTAAAGCGTCCCCGCGGTGATGCCCAGCAGAGCAACGATTGCGGGCAAAAGCGCTTGCACGCCGAAACCAGCGCCGACTTTGCCAAAAACGACAAGCCCGACGCCCAGGAAGCCAAGAAGCAGTCCGATCCATTGCCGCCTTATTACTTTTTCACCCAGCAACCATCCGGCTGCGACTGCAGTGAGCAGCGGTTGCACACCAACGACGAGGCTGGCCACACCAGCGGGCAATCCCTTTGAAATTGCAATAAACACACCGCCCAGATACACGCCGTGTACCAGAAGCCCCGCAACTCCGATATGAAACCAATCCCGGGCTGCAGCAGGCCACGGTGCACGCGAGATCATCGAGACCAGCGTCATGAAGGAAATGACAGCAGCGTAACGAAGGAGCAGGAAGGTCAGCGGTTCGGCGTGCGGCAAACCCAGTCTGGCGCCGATAAAGCCGGTTGACCAGAGCACGACGAACAAGAACGGGAAAGCCCGGCTATGGCGAGAGGGTGTCAATTTGAATGCCCAAACCGGCTGTCTGTGCTTGCACCTCGTTCGCCTGCAATCGGCATTGGCCGATCCTGCAGGTCAGTTAAAGGCACAGGCGCCTGTTCCGCCTGGGTGCCCGCAGGAGGCGCATGGGCTCGGCATGGCCGGCGCGGCAGGGCCCGACGCTCCGGCGGTTTCGAAGACGGAAAGCAGTTTCTCAAGCTCTTTTGAATGACAGTCAGGGCATTCCGGGACCGTACCGGTGCGCACCAGTGCTTCAAATTTGTGACCACAATCACTACAGGCGTATTCGTAAATTGGCATGTCAATTTCAAGTTTATGGCGAATTATCAAGCAAGCCAACCCCGGG
>JADGRK010000183.1 GCA_017880985.1 Rhodoferax sp.
CAGCGTCGGCGACTCCAGATCGACCCAGATCGGCTGGAATTTGGCCAGCTCTTCCAATGAATCGATCTCTTCCTGAAAGAGCCGACCGTTGGCGAGCGTGAAGATGTTGAGCATGGCTTACTCCCGTGTAATGGATTGCATCTGGCAGAGTTTGCGGGTCATGGCTTGCAACCCCGATGCATTATTGGAGTTGAAAGCTACCAACCAGGGTAGGGTTCCAAGGAGTTTTTTTTCGGGAGTTATTGAAGCGAAATTATCGCATTGGAAGGGCACTGCGGGCTGGCCACAGCTGTCAAAAGTGCCGGATTTTCTGTCTGCAAGGATTTTCATATACTTGACGCGTTAATCTCCGCCCAGACCTGCACCGTTTGCAGTTGTGATCCGCGGAGCATTTTTCGGTACAAATCACTTGCCATGTCAAACCTGCCCGCTTGCCCCCAATGCGCTTCTGAAAACACTTACCCGGATGTTGGCAACTACGTCTGCCCCGACTGTGGATATGAGTGGCCCGTGACAGCAGCCAGTGACGGCAGCGACGCCAATGAAGGCGGCAGCGCTGTCATTAAAGACGCCAACGGCAACCCGCTGGCCGATGGCGACTCGGTCATTCTGATCAAGGATTTGAAAGTGAAAGGTTCATCCACCATCCTCAAGAAAGGCACCAAAGTCAAAAGCATCAAGTTAGCCGATGGCGATCACGAAGTTGACTGTCGCATGGACGCCGGCAGCTTTATGCTCAAAGCCTGTTTCTTGAAAAAGGCTTGAGTCATTGGCAGCCTGAATATTTTGAAAGCAGGTTCCGAGTCGAGGTGTCAAACCTGATCTCCCGGACAGACCATGAAAAATAAATCCAGATTCTGGGCGGATCTTTCGACGCAAGATTTTGCTCAACTGATCGTGACCGGCCAGGCGGCGCAAACCATTGCCGTGCTACCGGTAGCCGCCACCGAACAGCATGGACCGCACCTGCCGCTGAGTGTGGACACGGTGCTGGTGGAGGGTGTCATCGCTGCCGCACTGGCCCATTTGGCGCCAGAATTGAAGGTGCTGTTCTTGCCGACACAAGCGGTCGGATTGAGCCCTGAGCATGCGCGCTTTCCCGGTACATTGACACTGAAGAACGAAACGATTATTGGTTTGTGGACTGACATTGGCGAATCGGTTGCGGCGGCGGGCATCAAAAAGCTGTTGCTTTTCAACTCGCACGGCGGCCAGGTCAGCGTGATGGACCTGGTGGCTCGCGATCTGCGTGCACGTCTTGACCTGCTGGTGTACAGCGTGAGCTGGTTCAACCTGCCGCTGCTGGACGCGCGCGGTCACGATGTCAATGAACTGTTTGGCGCCGACGAACATCGTTTCGGCGTCCACGCCGGTGACATCGAAACCTCCATGATGCTGGCGCTCGATCCGGCCCATGTGGACATGGTTCGGGCGCAAGATTTTGCTTCAACCGCACAAGACCGGGCGCAAAAATTTGAGATTCTGGGCAATGGCAAAAGTGCCAAGCTCGGCTGGCAAATGCAGGACTACAACCCGGCTGGTGCGGTCGGCAACGCGGCAGCCGCAACGCCGGACAAGGGGCGCGCGCTGGTGGATGCGGCGGGGCGTAGCCTGGCCAGATTGCTGACCGAGTTTGACCAGTTGCCCTTGAGCACGCTGATGCTGCAGTCGGCCGCAGTGGTGCGCTGATTCCGCTCGATGATCGCAACCTACGACTTGTTCGCCCTGGGCGCGGCCGCCTGCTGGGCGGTCGGCAGTGTCATGTCAGTCACCCCGTCGCGCCATTTGGGAGCCTTTGCCTTCACCCGCTGGCGCATGTTGATGGTGGCTCTGATGCTGTGGGCGGTGGTGGTCGTGAGTGGAAGCTGGCGCACCTTTTCACCCAGCGCCTGGGGTGTCATGGCGGCAAGCGGCTTGATTGGTATCTTTGTTGGCGACACCGCATTGTTTGCCGCCATGAACCGCCTGGGGCCACGGCGCGCCGGGGTGCTGTTTGCCACCCACGCGGTATTCAGTGCTTTTCTCGGGTTTGGATTGCTGGGGGAGCGCATGACCGGGCAAGCGCTGTTGGGCGGCGTTTTAACCCTGACCGGTGTAATGGCTGCCATTCTGCTCGGGCGGCACAAAGAAGAAACGCACGACTGGGAGGCGGATCGCGGCCATGTTGGTGCGGGGGTGGCGCTGGGCCTGCTGGCCGCCTTGTGTCAGGCGCTGGGTTCCCTGATTGCCAAACCGATGATGAGCACCCAGGTGGATCCGATCATGGCCTCCGCGGTTCGAGTGACGGTGGCCACCTGTGCCCATTTTGTGTTGTTGGCTGGCGGGTTTAGAGCCGCGCGCGCGCAGCAGGAACCGACGCTTCGAGTATTGGTGCAAACCGGGCTCAATGGCTTCATTGCCATGGGCGTCGGCATGACACTGGTGTTGCTGGCATTGGAAAAAGGCGACATCGGCATGGTGGCGATTTTGTCCTCGGTATCGCCCATTTTGGTGTTGCCCCTGCTCTGGTTTCAGCTTGGTAGAGCGCCTGCGCCCGTAGCCTGGCTGGGGGCGATGCTTACGGTGGTGGGCACCGCGTTGATATTGTGGCGTTGAGCTCAGGCGAAGGTGATCCAGCTCTCATGGGTCGGGTGATCCAGATGGGGCAGGGTGTTGTAGGTCAGTAGCGTGTGGCGTTTCGGGTTGAAGGCGAACTCGGTGATGGCGCTGTTGCGGATGCGCAGGTTGAGCTCAATCGTGGTCTCGGGTGAAGTGCCCAGCACATGACCCACCGCAGTGGCAATCGGCCCGCCGCTGGAGACCAGAAGCACATTGCCATCGCAGTGCTTGCGGATGTGGTCCAGTGCGCTGATCACGCCGCGCTGGAACTCGCGGTAGCTGGGCATGCCTCGCGGGCTGACGACGCCATTCATCCACTGCGTCAAACCGTCGCGCAGCAGCCGAAAGTGATGGCGATAGAGTTCAGGTGTGTCGGGCTTTGCCAGTTGGTGCGGGTATACCGTGGCGATCAGCGCTGCACTGTCAAACTCATTGAGTCCCGGCCATAACAGTGGTGCCCCCATGCCTGTCGCTGCGTTCATGCCCTCGGCAATGCCGGCCCAGGTCTGCGCGTGGCGGCGCAGCGTGCCCGTCATGACGGCATCAAATGCCAGCCCCTTGTCGCGCCAATAGGCGCCGAGCCGCACGCTTTGCTGTTGTCCGAGCGCGCTAAGTTGATCGTAGTCTTCAGCGCCAAACGAGACCTGGCCGTGGCGCACAAGATAAAGCTTTCCCATCGCCTGAATTTATGACAAATAGTGCTCCAGCCATTGTCACGATTGCGACAACAGCTATTAAAATAATAGCTTATTTTGCGGCTGGGAATGAACACGGGACCGGCGCGACCGGCCATGGGTGTGGTGTGGCTATGGGTCAAGCGGGCGGGCGGCGCAGCAGGTTAAAATGACACTTTGACCGATTTCAACGGGGGTGGTCTTTGCGGCCGCCCCCTTTGTTTTTTTGCGCGGGTGGCGAAATTGGTAGACGCACCAGGTTTAGGTCCTGACGCTGGAAACAGTGTGGGGGTTCGAGTCCCCCCTCGCGCACCATTAGTGAGAATTTGCGGGACAGTCCGCAGTCGCGCAGCGACAAGCTCTGTCCAAATTGTTTAATAGGAGATTGATTATGGCCGTTACCGTTGAAACCCTGGAAAAGCTGGAACGAAAGATGACACTGACCTTGCCGGTCGGCATCGTTCAGTCTGAAGTTGAATCACGTCTGAAAAAGCTTGCCCGAACCGTCAAGATGGATGGTTTCCGTCCCGGCAAGGTGCCCATGAATGTGGTCTCGCAGCGCTACGGTTACTCGGTTCATTATGAAGTCATGAATGACAAGGTCGGTGAAGCTTTTGCCAATGCTGCCAATGACGCCAAGCTGCGCGTCGCTGGCCAGCCCCGCATTACCGAGTCGGAAAGTTCTCCTGAAGGCCAAATGGCTTTTGATGCGGTATTTGAGGTTTATCCGGAAGTCAAAATCGCTGATCTGAGTACTGCCGAAGTTGAAAAGATCAGCACTGAAGTCACCGACAGCGCCATTGACAAAACGCTTGACATTTTGCGCAAACAGCGCCGCACCTTTGCTCAGCGTGCACAGGACGCCGCAGCGCAAGACGGGGACCGTGTCACAGTAGATTTTGAAGGCAAAATTGATGGTGAAGTTTTTACGGGTGGCAAAGCGGAGGATTTTCAGTTCATCGTTGGTGATGGCCAGATGCTCAAGGAGTTTGAAACCGCTACCGTGGGTATGAAGTCCGGTGAAAGCAAGACCTTCCAACTGGCGTTCCCGGCCGATTACCACGGCAAAGACGTTGCCGGTAAAACTGCTGATTTCATGGTCACGCTGAAAAAGATCGAGGCGGCCCATTTGCCTGAGGTCAACGAAGCGCTGGCCAAGTCACTCGGCATTGCTGATGCCACCGTGGAAGGACTGCGCGCGGACATCAGGAAGAATCTGGAGCGTGAAGTCAAGTTCCGCCTGTTGGCCCGCAACAAGGCCGCTGTCATGGATGCGCTGGTTGCCAAGGCCGAGTTGGAGCTGCCCAACGCCAGTGTGCAGGCCGAAGTCAACCGACTGATGGAAGGTGCCCGCGCTGACCTGAAGAAGCGCGGCATCAAGGATGCTGACAAAGCGCCGCTGCCTGACGACATCTTCCGCCCGCAAGCCGAACGCCGGGTTCGACTTGGCCTGGTGGTGGCTGAGCTGGTTCGCGCCAACGATCTGCAGGCCAAAACGGAGCAGATCAAGGCGCATGTTGAAGACCTGGCGGCCAGCTATGAGAAGCCGACCGAGGTCCTGCGCTGGTATTACAGTGACAACAATCGTCTGGCCGAGGTGGAAGCGATTGTGATTGAAAACAATGTGACAGAATTTGTAATGGCTCGTGCCAAGATCAGCGAAAAGAGCCTGTCCTTTGATGAGTTGATGGCGCAAAACTGATTATTGAATCTTGCGGGACAGGCCGCAGCTACGAGCATTGAGACAACTTTGTGCTCAACTAAACTGAGGCTTTATGGGACAGACCGCAGCTACGCACGGCGAGCCAGTTCTGTCCCCAACTGATTAGGAGTAAACATGAACGTGCAATTTGGTGCAATGGAAACGCAAGGTTTGGGCATGGTGCCCATGGTGATTGAGCAATCAGGTCGTGGCGAGCGGTCTTACGACATCTACTCGCGGCTGCTGAAAGAGCGCGTGATTTTTCTGGTCGGTCCAGTGAATGATTACGTGGCCAATCTGGTGGTAGCACAACTGCTGTTCCTGGAGAGCGACAACCCCGACAAGGATATTTCCTTTTATATCAACTCGCCCGGGGGCTCGGTCAGCGCCGGCATGGCGATTTTTGACACCATGAACTTCGTCAAACCCGATGTATCAACGCTATGCACCGGGATGGCGGCCAGCATGGGCGCGTTTTTGCTGGCGGCCGGGGCCAAAGGCACGCGTTGTTCGTTGCCCAATTCGAAAGTCATGATTCACCAGCCATCGGGCGGTAGCCAGGGGCAGGCAACCGAAATTGAGATTCAGGCACGTGAAATTTTGAAGACGCGCGAACAAATTAATAAAATTCTGGCCGAGCGCACCGGT
>JADGRK010000184.1 GCA_017880985.1 Rhodoferax sp.
CTCACCCCCCACTTCAAGACCCACGCCAAAGATCACCATGGCCGTCGCGGTCTGTTGCGTATGGTGAGTCGCCGCCGCAAGCTGCTCGACTACCTCAAGTCCAGGGACGCTGACCGTTACACCGCGCTGATCGCCAAGTTGGGTCTGCGCAAGTAATCGATCAATCGAATGATGAACGCCTGAGTTAGTTTCCTAGCTCAGGCGTTTTTTACTTCGGAGAAGGCAATTGCAGAGCGAAGCTGTGTCATTCCAGAGTGATTTAGATCGAATTTCTCTGGAATGGCATCGTGTTCTGCAATGCTGGCTCCGGGCTCGGGTGAGGTGGCCTGCACTTCCCAAATTGACCAGGAGATAAATATGAGCATATTCAACAAAGTGACCAAGACTTTTCAATGGGGCCAAAACACGGTCACCATGGAAACTGGCGAAATTGCCCGTCAAGCCAACGGCGCCGTGCTGCTGGACATGGATGGCACCGTGGTGCTGGCCACGGTGGTTGGCAAGACTGAAGGCAAGGCCGGTCAGGATTTTTTCCCGTTGACGGTCGATTACCTTGAAAAATCCTATGCTGCGGGCAAGATCCCCGGCAGCTTCTTCAAGCGCGAAGGTCGCCCCAGCGAGTTTGAAACGCTGACCAGCCGCCTGATTGACCGCCCGATTCGTCCCCTGTTTCCCGAAGGTTTTTTCAATGAAGTGCATGTCGTAGTGCACACCCTGTCGCTGAATCCGGAAGTTGATGCCGACATCGCCGCTTTGATCGCGACCAGCGCAGCTTTGTCCGTCAGCGGTATCCCGTTCAGCGGCCCGATCGGGGCGGCTCGTGTCGGCTACATCAATGGCGAATACGTGCTTAACCCGGGTCAGACCGCCCGCAAGGATTCCACTATGGATCTGGTGGTGGCCGGAACCGAAGCCGCCGTGTTGATGGTGGAATCCGAAGCCAAGCAACTGTCTGAAGAAATCATGCTCGGCGCCGTGGTGTTTGGTCATGAGCAGGGCAATATCGCCATCAATGCGATCCACGAACTGGTGCGTGATGCTGGCAAGCCGGTGTGGGACTGGAAGGCACCGGCCAAAGACGAGGAACTGATCGCCAAGGTCGGCGCGCTGGCCAAGGACAAACTGGTGGCGGCTTACCAGATTCGCAACAAACAGGCACGGACCCGCGCCTGCCGCGAAGCCTACGCTGTGGTGATGGCCGACCTGAAGGTGGATGGTGTCGCGTTTGACAGCGTCAAGGTCGAAGGCATGTTGTTTGACATCGAAGCGCATATCGTGCGCAGCCAGATTCTGGCGGGCGAGCCGCGCATTGACGGCCGCGATACGCGTACCGTGCGCCCGATTGAAATCCGCAACAGCGTGTTGCCGCGTACCCACGGCTCTGCATTGTTCACACGTGGTGAAACGCAGGCTTTGGTGGTGACCACGCTGGGCACTGAACGTGATGCACAACGCATTGACGCCTTGTCGGGCGACTACGAAGAGCGCTTCATGCTGCACTACAACATGCCTCCGTTCGCTACCGGCGAAACCGGTCGTGTCGGCACGCCAAAGCGCCGGGAAATAGGCCATGGTCGACTCGCCAAGCGTGCACTGGTGGCGTGCTTGCCGAGCAAGGAAGATTTTCCTTACACCATGCGTGTAGTCTCTGAAATCACCGAGTCCAACGGTTCATCGTCGATGGCCTCGGTCTGCGGCGGCTGCCTGTCCTTGATGGATGCGGGCGTGCCCATGAAAGCGCATGTGGCAGGTATTGCCATGGGCTTGATCAAGGATGGCAACCGCTTTGCCGTGCTGACCGATATTCTGGGCGACGAAGATCATCTGGGCGACATGGACTTCAAGGTGGCCGGTACCACCAACGGCATTACCGCGTTGCAGATGGACATCAAAATCCAGGGCATCACCAAGGAAATCATGCAAGTGGCGCTGGCCCAGGCCAAGGAAGCGCGCATGCACATTCTGGGCAAGATGCAAGAGGTGATGGCCGAGGCCAAGACTGAGGTGTCCACCTTCGCACCGCGCCTGTTCACCATGAAGATCAACCCGGAAAAAATCCGTGATGTGATCGGCAAGGGCGGCTCCGTGATTCGTGCGCTGACCGAAGAAACCGGCACCCAGATCAACATTGATGAAGACGGCACCATCACCATCGCATCGGCCGATCCGGCCAAGGCCGAGGAAGCCAAGCGCCGCATTGAGCAGATCACGGCGGAAGTCGAAATTGGAAAGGTCTATGAAGGCCCGATTACCAAGATTCTGGACTTTGGCGCTTTGGTCAATCTGTTGCCTGGCAAGGATGGTCTGCTGCACATCAGCCAGATTGCGCATGAGCGCGTTGAAAAGGTCACCGATTACCTGACCGAAGGCCAGATCGTGCGGGTCAAGGTGCTGGAGACTGACGAAAAGGGCCGCGTCAAGCTGTCCATGAAGGCTTTGCTGGACCGTCCGGCCCAGAACGGCTCCGAGCGTGCATGATCGTCATCAAACTCTGTGGGGCAGACCGTGGTTACGCGCAGCGAGCAACTTCTTTCGCCCACTGAGTACTATGACATTGATAGCTGCTAACGTATATTTCCCAAGGGCTATGGCCTGAAATGAACATGAAGGTCATCGAAATCTCGTCCTTTGGCGGCCCCGACGTATTGCGCCTGGGTGAGCGACCTGTACCCGTGCCGGGCGTCGGTGAATTGCTCATTCGCGTTTCCGCCAGCGGGGTCAACCGACCCGATGTGCTGCAACGTGCTGGTCACTATCCGGCGCCCCCCGGTGCTTCGGATATTGCGGGGCTGGAGGTGGCGGGCGTGATTGAACAGGGTGATGCGCAGTCGCTGGCGCGCTCGGGCTTGAAGCTCGGGGATCGAGTTTGTGCCTTGGTTGCCGGTGGTGGTTACGCTGAGTTTTGCGTCGCGCCGGTAGGGCAGTGTCTTCCGGTGCCGAAAGGCTTGAGCGATGTCGAAGCGGCTTCACTGCCGGAGACCTTTTTTACCGTCTGGAGCAATGTGTTTGACCGCGTTCATCTGCAAAAAGGTGAAACGCTATTGATTCAGGGGGGCTCCAGCGGCATTGGTGTGACCGCCATCCAATTGGCCAAAGCCATGGGCGCGCAGGTGATGGTGACCGCAGGCAGCGATGAAAAGTGTGTCGCCTGCCTGGCCTTGGGGGCTGACCATGCGATTAACTACAGGGCGCACGATTTTCAGGACGAGGTCAAGCGATTGACGCTCGGCCAGGGTGTGAATGTTATTTTGGACATGGTCGCGGGCAGCTATGTGGCCAAGGAGATCGAGTGTTTGAGTGACGATGGTCGCTTGGTCATCATTGCAGTGCAGGGTGGGATCAAGAGTGAAATCAACGCTGGCTTGGTGCTGCGTAAGCGGCTTACGGTGACGGGATCGACATTGCGGGCTCGTCCAGTTGCTTTCAAGACCGCCATTGCTCAGGCGCTTCTGAAAAATGTTTGGCCACTGATTGAGTGTGGCAGCATCAAACCTGTGATTCACAGTACGTTCCCGGCGCAGGACGCATTCAGGGCGCACGCCCTGATGGAGTCCAACCAGCATGTAGGCAAGATTGTTTTGACTTGGGGTGTCACATGAGAAAAAAGCTGATTGCAGGCAACTGGAAAATGAATGGCAGCGTGGCTGCCAACGAGGCTTTGGTTGAGGGCCTGCTGGCGGGAATCGGGACGCCGGTCTGTCAGGTCGGCTTGTGCGTGCCGTCCGTCTATCTGGCGCAATGCCAGGCGCTGGTGGCGGGCAGTGTCATTGAGTTGGGCGCACAGGATGTGTCGCAGCATGAGCGAGGCGCATTCACGGGTGAAGTTTCCTGTGCCATGCTTAAGGAGTTTGGCGTGCGTTATTGCCTCGTTGGCCATTCCGAGCGGCGTCAATATCATTTCGAGACCGATGCGGTAGTTGCGGCCAAAGCCCAGCGGGCGCTGGCCTGCGGCATCACACCGATTGTGTGTGTGGGTGAAACGCTGGCTGAGCGGGAAGCAGGCAAGACCGAAGAAGTGGTCAAGCGCCAGCTCGCGGCGGTGATTCACGCCAACGGTCACTGCATCAGCGAGATTGTGGTGGCGTACGAGCCGATCTGGGCTATCGGTACCGGCAAGACGGCCAGCAGTGAGCAGGCGCAGCAAGTGCATGCCGTTTTGCGTTCGCAGTTGCAAGCGGCCTCGAATCAGGCGGGTCGGATTCAAATCCTTTATGGCGGCAGCATGAACGCCGCCAATGCGGCACAGTTGCTGGCGCAGCCCGATATTGATGGTGGATTGGTCGGCGGCGCTGCGCTCAAGGCCTCAGAATTTTTATCAATTATTGCTTGCACCCACTGAATTTGGGCAGAAGCAGCTACATATTTAGGAGTATTCAATGAGTGTTTTTCTAACCATTTTGCTGGCGGTCCAGATGATTGCCGCGGTCGTCATGGTCGGTTTGATTCTGGTGCAACACGGCAAGGGCGCGGACATGGGTGCTGCTTTTGGCAGCGGCGGTTCTGGAAGCTTGTTCGGTGCCAGCGGCAGCGCGAATTTTCTGTCACGCACCACGGCGGTGCTTGCCACCTTGTTCTTTGCTTGCACGCTACTGCTGGCTTATTTTGGTACGGCTCGCCCAGCGGCCAGCTCAGGCAGTGTGCTTGAGGGCGCGTCTGTAACAGCCCCGGCGCCGGTTGCCAGTATGCCGATCGTGCCTGCGTCCGGTGCGACTCAGATTCCATCAAAATAATTGCGGTTGAAATTACCCACTCGCATCTGGAAATCGGGCGATTTAAGGGTAAACTGCGGCACGGTCTGAAACGCTAAAACCGTTAGTGCCTCAGGCACATCAGACCCGCGAGTGACGCCGTCGTGGTGAAATTGGTAGACACGCTATCTTGAGGTGGTAGTGGCGAAAGCTTTGCGAGTTCGAGTCTCGCCGACGGCACCAAATAAACATGCTTGATGTGGATCAATGCAGCAAGCCAAAACCTGGATCACAATCGACCGATGAACCTTGACCAGTACTTGCCAGTCTTCCTCTTTATCCTGGTCGGCATCGGTGTCGGCGTTGCGCCCCAGGTACTCGGTTATGTCCTTGGGCCAAACCGGCCTGATCCGGCAAAAAATTCACCTTATGAGTGCGGGTTTGAGGCCTTCGGCGATGCGCGCATGAAGTTCGACGTGCGCTACTACCTGGTGGCCATACTTTTCATTTTGTTCGATCTGGAAATTGCATTTCTGTTCCCTTGGGCGGTGTCGCTTAAGGAAATCGGCGCGCTCGGATTTTGGTCGGTCATGGTGTTTCTGGCGATTCTTGTCGTAGGCTTTGTTTACGAGTGGAAAAAAGGGGCCCTTGACTGGGAATAGATCGATGATTGAAGGCGTATTTAAAGAAGGCTTTGTCACCACCAGTTATGACACTGTGATGAACTGGGCGAAGACCGGTTCAATCTGGCCCGTGACTTTCGGTCTGGCTTGTTGTGCGGTTGAAATGATGCATTCTGCAGCCGCTCGATACGATATCAGTCGTTTTGGCGCGGAGGTCTTTCGTGCCAGCCCGCGGCAGTCGGACTTGATGATTGTGGCGGGCACGCTCTGCAACAAGATGGCACCGGCCTTGCGCAGG
>JADGRK010000185.1 GCA_017880985.1 Rhodoferax sp.
AGCATCGTCCGCCAGATAATCCGATAGCTGAGTCTCATCATCAGCCACCCAGAACCCATCTGCTTGAATCATCTCATCGGTATCGAACTGACCGTCCTGCGCCATCGCCTCACCATGCTCCTGCAGGATCTGATCCGCAGGCCGGTCCAAAGCTTGCATTCGGCGGCCTTCAAACGCCTTTTCATGAATCGATATCAAGGCATCAAAAAAGACCGGTATCCGCTCTTCGAGGTAGCCGATGAGCTGTAAACCCTGGCGCAGCTTGACCAACAAATCAGGCACCAGCTGCACCAGCCGGGCCCGGTTACGCTGAGTCAGGCGGAGTTGACCGCTCCAGATCAATTCATCCACCAGCGCCATGTAACCATCCGGATCATCCCGACCATCTACACAATCAAGTTGGGATTGCGCCACCACCTGAGCCCAGGGCCCGCGTAGAAAGCCGCTCATTAACTCAGGGATCTCCTTGCCCTTTAGACGTTCATGAAAATCATCGGCCAGGCGCTGCGCCAACAAGTTCCTTTGTTCAGCACGCAGCAGCACACGCGCCGCCTCTTCGTGTTGCTGGCGCTGGACCGCTTCAACGCGAGTCCAACCCTCTTCGAGCTCGCGCAACATGCGCGCAAACGCTGCAGCGTCGCCAGCGCTTTGGGTCAGGCTCTCAGCCGACTCTGAGACCGCCTTCAAGAACAGAAAGAAACCATCGTCACTCTCGGCGCTGAAGCCCAGACTGCGATGCGTGAGTTGATCCAGGAACTGTCTCGCCGGATGCCGCCGCTCGCTGAAAAAGCGCGGGTCGGACTGGGCCAGTGCCAACAAGACAGGCTCCAGCGTCTTAATCAGCGCGCGCACTTTGGACAGCAGCCGCTCATCCTGCATCAGGTTGTCGATCATCATGCGCACAACCTCCTCTCCCAGTTGCTTGCCCATTTGCCTGCTTTGCGTGGGCTCCCGCGCGATTTTCTCGTCAGGCGCCTTGGCCCCCATCTTTACATCAGGCGACAGACTGGCCCGCTGCGCCAGACGCTTCATCATCGGCTCAACCAGCTTCATATCCTCCAACGCCACATATGAGGCCGGCACCGTATGCAAAAAATCCGTCAGGCCCGCGCCGCCCATGGCATGGTTAAATTCGCCAGTCAGCAATCTTCGAAGTTTGTCGAGCGTCACAATGGTCCGTCCGATCGAGTTTTCAGCGCTCTTGCCGCCCGACCGGGTTCCGCCCACCGGTGTCCCCACGGGTGTCGCTGGCTCGACGCCCTGCGAGCGCAGCCAGCGACAAACTTCCCGATAAAGCTGACTCAGACCGACACCCAGCAGTCCGGCAGCCGGCGTGATTAACAGGGAACGTGCCTGCTCATCCGGCACGTACTGCAGCAGACAGGCCTGCAACGCGCGTACAAAAGCTTCTGGTTTGATCGGATTGAGATGCGGCTGAACGCTGATCCAGCCCAATAAACTGCTGATCAGCGCATTCAGCGCAGGCAAGACGTCCTCCACGCAGCGAGCGACTTCCTGTTGCGCCAGGGCCGAGTGAATGCTGGCATCAATCTGCTTGCTGTCAAACAATTGCAGATCCTCAAAATGGACCTGCGCCTGTTCTGCAAAATCGATTGAACCGGTGTTGTAGACCGCCTCCCTCAACTGCGCTTTGAAAGTCTTCTTGATTGCGGCCGCCTGCGAACACAAATAATCAATCACCACCTTGCTAACCCGAGCTTGCTCACGGAAGGAGGCTTTGCCGGTTGTCTTGGCGCTTGACGCTGCCAGCCCTTCGATCACGTCACCGATCAAGGTATCGGCCTGCTGCAGCACGATTTCAATGCAGTCCTGTAGTGAGGGGCGAGCGTTGGAATGATCGTCCACCACACCGATCGGGCGAAGCAAAACTTTGTTCATCAACCACTTTCAACGTGTTACATATTTAATTAGACCATTCTCTCAGCGCCAGAGCGGACTGACCAGCCCGGTTAACACAATGTTGCAAACAACCTCAAGCGTCCCAGCAACCTGAAGTCCGTTCACGTCAATGCCAGCTAGTGGCGATCAGTTGCTGCTGTTTCCAAAATCCGCACATCGCGCCCGCAGCAGGTTCTTCTGCACTTTGCCCATGCTGTTGCGCGGCAGGGCGTCGACTACAAAACACTGCTTGGGCACCTTGAAATTGGCCAGCGTCGATTTCAAGTTGGCAATGATCTGGCTGGGTTCCAGCACGGCACCCCGCTTGGCAACCACCAGCGCCACGCCGACCTCGCCAAAATCCGAATCAGGAACGCCAATCACGGCGCTTTCGGCCACACCCGGCAACTCGTTGATATAGCCTTCGACCTCCGCTGGATAAACGTTGTAGCCACCGCTGATGATCAGATCTTTGCTGCGCCCGACAATGGTCACGTAGCCCTGCGCATCGATTTTTCCCACGTCGCCGGTTTTGAAAAAACCATCCGCCGTAAATTCTTCAGCCGTTTTTTCCGGCATGCGCCAGTAGCCCTTGAACACATTGGGGCCTTTGACCTGAATCGCACCGATCTCACCGGCGGCCAGGTTGTTCCCCGCGTCATCCTGCACCCGCAGACTGACACCCGGTAGCGGAAAACCAACCGTGCCACCACGGCGCTCACCATCGGCCGCGTGATAGGGGTTGGAGGTCAACATGATGGTCTCGGACATGCCATAACGCTCCAGAATCGTATGGCCCGTTCGGCTTTGCCAGGCATTGAAAGTGTCAATCAGCATCGGTGCCGAGCCGGAAACAAAAAGCCGCATGTTTCGCACCGCCTCCCGGGTCAGCCCCGGCTCGGCCAACAGGCGGACATAAAGCGTGGGCACGCCCATGAACACGGTGGCCTCGGGCATCTTCTGAATCGCCAGCCTGGCATCAAAGCGGGCCAGCCAGATCATTTTGCTGGCATTGAGCAGCGCCCCGTGAATCGCCACAAACAGGCCATGCACATGGAAGATCGGCAAGGCATGAATCAGCACATCGCCGCCCTCCCTCTCACTGCGCCAGCCCCAGTAGTCCTTGAGCACCAGCGCGTTGCTCAGCATGTTGCCGTGCGTCAGCATCGCGCCTTTGCTGCGCCCAGTGGTCCCACTAGTGTAGATGATGACAGCAAGATCATCGGCCTGTTTGACCGCTACCACGTGCCGGTCCGTGCAATGAGCCGCTCGCTCCAGCAGCGAGCCGGTTCGATCGTCGTTGAGCGTGAACACATGAGTCGTGCCAGCCTTGAAGGCAATCTGGCTGACCCAGCCAAAATTTGACGCGCTGCAAACCACCACGTCCGGTTCCGCGTTGCCGATGAAATACGCCATCTCGGCGCTCTGATAAGCCGTGTTGAGCGGCAAAAAAACCAGGCCGGCACGCAAGGTCGCCAGGTACAACAGCATCGCCTCAACCGATTTTTCCACCTGCACCGCAATTCTGCTGCCCGCTGGCAAGTCCAGCGAAACCAGCAAATTCGCCATCATGGCGGTGGCACGCTCGAGGTCGCGCCAGGAGTAGAACAGACCGCTGTCGGTCTCCACCGCGATGCCGTCGAGATCCTGGGGAAACCCGTTGCGCAGGGCGGCAAAGAGATTGCCGTTGATTTGTTGGCTGCTGTTGTGGTTCATCATGCCGACAATTCTATAGATTCGCCAGGCCCAGGCGGGCGCCGGGACAGTGAGTCTTGACTGATTGACACACGCACCTTTGAGTCTCTCAAAAAACCGGTTTTCTCTTCTCCAGAAAGGCCTCAATGCCTTCGCGGTGTTCGGCGCTGGCAGCGTAGGCGTAGTCTTTATCAAGCTCACATGCTGCTGAATTAATAGCCCCTTGGGCATGATCGACGAGGGCTGGAGGACTAGCTGATGCCCGAATCGTCTGCTTGTTCAAGCGCGCCGCCTGCGGTGCCAGCGCGGCGATGCGCAGCGCGCTGGCCTGGGCTTCGGCTGCCAACTCGCCATCCGCCAGCACCCGGCTGATGAATCCGGCCAGCTTCATATCGGCGGCACTGAATAGGGCCGCTTCCAGCAGCATCTGGCGGGCCACGCAGAGCCCCAGCTCGCGTGCCACCAGCGCGGTCTCGCGCGGCGCCATCGGAAAACCCAGCCGGGCAATCGGTGCGCCAAACCGGGCCGACGTAGCCGCCAGGCGAATGTCGCAGCAACTGGCAATCTCAACTCCTGCGCCCATGCAATTGCCCTCAATCACTGCCACGATCGGCACGTCGCAGTCAAGCATGGCCTGCAAACCACCCCAGACGTCGTTCTCGTGAAAGTCGCGCAGGCTCGCCTGCTGGAACCGGAAAGCGGCATATTCAGAAATATCACCACCGGCACAAAAATGCGCATCGTCCCCACTAATCAGCACACAACGCACCGACAGATTGCGCTGAATGCTCGTAAAGACAGAGCGCAGCTGACGCCACATGGCGCGCGACATGGCGTTGAACTTCGCTTGATGACGGATCGTCACCCGCGCCACGCCAGCCTGAAGCTCAAACTCGATCGTGCCCGGTCCGGCTAACTGAAAACTCATACAGGTCTCTTGAATGGATCTAATCCGGCGCTTGACATGACACCCATGCGCTACTATGTTTATAGCGGTTCACGCTTATAAGACGATGGCTAGAGCCCTATTTCCTACAAATTTATGAGCTCTTCCGGGCCCACCACCACAAGCCCACACCGCCCACGATCATCGGCACACACAGCCACTGCCCCATGCTCATGCCAAGCGACAGGATGCCAAGAAAATCATCCGGCTCCCGGAAAAATTCGGCGGCAAATCGAAACACGCCATAACCCAGCAAAAAGGCCGCCGCCACTTGACCCTGCTTGCGCTCCTTGCGGGCATATAACCACAGCAGCACAAAGAGCAGCAAGCCTTCGCCCAAAAATTGATACACCTGAGACGGGTGCCGCGGCAAATCACCGGCACCCCGAAACACCATGCCCCATGGCAGGTCCGGACTGCTCAAACGGCCCCACAGCTCCCCATTGATAAAATTGCCCACGCGCCCGGCCGCCAGTCCGGTCGGCACGCACGGTGCCACAAAATCTGCCACCTGTAGCCAGGGCTTGGCGCGTGAATGGGCAAACCAGATCATTGCCACAATCACACCCAGCATGCCACCGTGAAAGCTCATACCGCCTTGCCATACGGCAAAAATTTCCAGCGGATGTGCCAGATAGTAGAGCGGCTTGTAAAACAGGCAGTAGCCAATGCGCCCGCCCAGCACCACGCCCATCACGCCCATGAATAAAATATCTTCCACGTCAGCGCGGGTCCAGGCCCCGGTCCCGGTGATGGAGACGAATGGTTCGTGGCGCAGGCGCAGGCGGCCCAAAAACATGAACAAGCCGAAAGCGGCCAGATAGGTCAGCCCATACCAGTGGATGGCCAGCGGCCCGAGTTGCAGGGCGACCGGATTAATTTGAGGATGAATCAGCATGGACGGCATTGTGCCGCAACGCCAGGCCCGCCCGACTGCGAGCCCACGAGTCCAAGATGTCCGTAAAATGATCCCGAACAAAAAAACCCCGGCATCAGCGCTAGCCTGAACCGACCCTTAACCCTTTATAAAAGAGACACCCATGACCACCCCAACCGGCACGCTCA
>JADGRK010000186.1 GCA_017880985.1 Rhodoferax sp.
ACGGTTGTGCCACTATTTTTGGGCATCGGCAAGCACGCCAGTGAAGATCTGCCCAGACTCATCGCCAAGCTGCGCATCAGTCACCCGCAAATTGAGTTCATTCTCAAACCCGCCATCGGCGAAGAGGCCCAAGTGCTTGAGCTCATCGCTCGCATTGCCATTTCATGAGGTCCCCGAAGTTGCGCCCGGTGTGATCTGGCGTCGAATAAAATCGGCTTCTTCCAGCCAAAGAAACCATGAACGACGCATTGCAACAACCGGGCCTCAGCAGCCTGTCCAAATCCTTTGAGCCAGCGGCCATCGAAGCCCATTGGGGGCCGGAGTGGGAACGTCGCGGCTACGCCCAGGCTGGCTACCGGGGCAGCAAAGCGCCCAAAGACAGCGTCCCGGCGTTTGCCATCCAGTTACCGCCACCCAACGTCACGGGCACGCTGCACATGGGGCACGCGTTCAACCAGACCATCATGGATTCGCTCACGCGCTACCACCGCATGAGCGGCGCTAACACGGTCTGGATTCCGGGCACCGACCACGCCGGCATTGCCACGCAAATCGTGGTGGAACGCCAATTGCAGGATCAAAAAGTCAGCCGCCACGACCTGGGCCGCCAGAACTTCATCGCCAAGGTGTGGGAATGGAAAGAAAAGAGTGGCAACACCATCACGACACAAATGCGCCGCATGGGCGACAGCGTGGACTGGAGCCGCGAGTACTTCACGATGGACGACAAACTGTCCAAAACCGTGACCGAAACTTTTGTGCGCCTGTATGAACAAGGCCTGATCTACCGTGGCAAACGGCTGGTGAACTGGGACCCGGTGCTACAAAGCGCAGTCAGCGATCTGGAGGTGGAAAGCGAAGAGGAGGACGGCTTCCTGTGGCACATCTGCTACCCGTTCGCCGACGGCGCGCAAATGGTGGGCGGTGTGATGGCGCTCGGCCTGGTGGTTGCCACCACCCGCCCGGAAACCATGCTCGGTGACGTGGCGGTGATGGTGCATCCGGAAGATGAGCGCTACCGGCACCTGATCGACAAACACGTCATCCTGCCCTTATGCAACCGGACCATCCCGATAATCGCCGACGACTACGTGGACCAGGCGTTCGGCACCGGCGTGGTGAAGGTCACGCCCGCGCACGACCAGAACGATTACGCGGTGGGCCAGCGGCACAAATTGCCGATGATTTGCGTGTTGACGCTGGATGCCAGGATCAATTCCGAGGCACCAGCGGTCTATCAAGGCCTTGATCGCTTTGTGGCCCGCAAGCAAATTGTCAAAGATTTGGAAACCTTGGGCCTGCTGATCGAAGTCAAAAAACACAAGCTGATGGTGCCGCGCTGCGGCCGCACCGGCCAAATCATCGAGCCAATGCTGACCGACCAGTGGTTTGTCGCCATGACCAAGGTGGGTGAATCCGACCCGACGGGCAAATCGATCGCACAAAAAGCGATTGACGCGGTGCAATCCGGTGACGTGAAGTTTGTGCCCGAGAACTGGGTCAACACCTACAACCAGTGGATGAACAACATCCAGGACTGGTGCATCAGCCGCCAGCTCTGGTGGGGCCATCAGATTCCGGCCTGGTATGGCGAGGATGGTTCAATTTTTGTAGCACGTGACGCAGATGCAGCAAGGGCCAAGGCCGAAAAAGCGGGCTATACCGGAGCACTCACACGCGATGAAGATGTGCTTGACACCTGGTACTCCTCCGCATTGGTGCCTTTTTCCACCATGGGCTGGCCGGAAAAGACGCAGGATTTTGACCTCTACCTGCCCTCCTCGGTGCTGGTCACGGGCTACGACATCATCTTCTTCTGGGTCGCCCGGATGATCATGATGACCACGCACTTCACGGGTCAGGTGCCATTCAAGCACGTCTACATCCACGGCCTGGTGCGCGATGCGCAGGGTAAGAAGATGAGCAAGTCCGAGGGCAACGTGCTCGACCCGGTCGATTTGATCGACGGCATTGCGCTGCCCGAACTGCTGGTGAAGCGCTCCGAAGGCCTGCGCAAGCCCGAGACTGCGCCGCAAGTGCGCAAGAACACCGAGAAAGAGTTTCCAGTCGGCATTCCAGCCTTTGGCGCCGATGCCTTGCGCTTCACTTTTGCCTCGCTCGCTTCCTTGGGCCGCAGCATCAACTTTGACAGCAAGCGCTGCGAGGGCTACCGCAATTTCTGCAACAAGCTGTGGAACGCCAGCCGCTTCGTGCTGATGAACTGCGAGGGCCAGGATTGCGGCTTGAACGAGCACACGAAAGAAGAATGCGCTGTCGGTGGCGCCGCGCACGGTTATCTGGATTTCAGCCCGGCCGACCGCTGGATCGTCTCGCTGCTGCAGCGCGCCGAAGCCGAGGTGGCGAAAGGCTTTGAAGAGTACCGCCTGGACAACGTGGCCAGCACGATTTATGACTTCGTCTGGAACGAGTTCTGCGACTGGTATCTGGAAATCGCCAAAGTCCAGATTCAACAAGGCAAAGACAACTCCGACCCGCAGAAAGGTCTGGCGCAACAACGCGCCACACGCCGCACCCTGATTCGCGTGCTGGAGACCATCCTGCGCCTGGCGCACCCGGTCATTCCCTTCGTCACCGAAGAGCTGTGGCAAAAAGTGGCGCCGGTGGCCGGCCGTGCCGGCGAATCCGTCTCGATCGCGGCTTACCCGGTGAGCCAGCCCGAACGGATTGATGAAACGGCCATGGCGCATGTGACCAAACTCAAGCAACTGGTGGATGCCTGTCGCAATCTTCGCGGCGAGATGAGCGTGTCACCGGCCACCCGGCTTCCGTTGTTTGTGATCGCCAGCCGAGCGGATGAAGCCGCCTTCTTGACTCAATCGGCACCGGTACTGAAAGCACTCGCCAAGCTCAACGAGGTGCGCGTGTTTGACGATGAAGCCGCCTGGGCCGCCGCCGCTCAAGCCGCGCCGGTGGCGGTGGTGGGCGAAGCGCGCATCTGCCTGCACATGGAAATTGATGTCGCAGCCGAAAAGATTCGCCTGGGCAAAGAAGTGGCGCGTCTGGAAGGCGAAATTGCCAAGACGCAGGGCAAACTGGGCAACGAGGCTTTTGTCGCCAAAGCGCCTGCGGCGGTCATTGACCAGGAACGCAAACGGATGTCAGACTTTGGCGCGACCCTGACCAAGGTGAAGGACCAGCTGATGCGATTGGGGTAAAGCAGGCTTAGCGGCGGCGCATCACGTGAATGAAATCGTTGCCCACGTGCTGCTGTTCCAGCAGTTCATTGCCGGTCTGCTTGGCGAAGGCCTGAAAGTCACGCATCGAGCCGGCATCAGTCGCGACCACCCGCAAGATCTGACCAGTCTGCATTTCAGCCAAGGCCTTTTTGGCTTTCAAAATGGGCAGTGGACAGTTCAGGCCACGGGCGTCAAGCTGTTTGTCGATTTGCATCAAATTTCCTTGAAATTGGCGCGATTTTAGAGACCTTGACCTGCGTCCGGCTTGGGCCATTCCATAAACCGTGGTTCATGCCCGCGCGCGCGCAGCCAGTCGGCCAGCGCATAGCCGGTGCCAGCCGGCCAGCACTTCACCTGGTCGAACGCGAAGAGCCGGTAGTCCACCAGTTCCGGGGAGAGCGTCACCTCACCGCGGCACAGCGCATGGTAGGCAATGATGATCTGGTTCATGCGCTGAAAATCGTACACGCCAATCAGGTTCAACTCGGTGGCGTCCAGACTGGTCTCTTCCTTGATTTCACGCGCAATACCACCCTGCGGCGTTTCGCCCGCCTCCATGAAACCGGTGATCAGCGCAAACATCTTGCCCGGCCACGCCGCGTTTTGCGCCAGGAGAATTTGGCCCTCATACTCGATGACAGCGGCCAACACCGGGGTGGGATTGTTCCAGTGGGTGAAGCCACAGGCCGCACAGCGCAAGCGCTCTTTTTCGCCGCTGTCTTCGACCTGAGTGATCCGAGCCAGGGGTGTGGCGCATTGCGGACAAAACCTGAAAGCCTCAATCACAAAGAGCCTTGTTGCTATAAATTAAATAGCTGTTTGTGCATATTCAACAGCGGCTAGCGGTCGTTGCGACTCGGAATCAAGCCGGAAACACGCCGGTCGACAAATAGCGATCGCCCCGATCGCACACGATGAAAACGATGGTGGCGTTGGTCTCGCTTTTGGCCATCTCCTGCGCCACCCAGCAGGCCCCGGCTGCCGAAATGCCGGCAAAAATACCTTCTTCACGCGCCATGCGCCGGCACATGTCTTCGGCATCTTCCTGGCTCACGTACATCAACTCATCCACATTGGCCGGGTCATAAATCTTGGGCAGATAGGCTTGTGGCCACTTGCGGATGCCGGGGATACGCGAGCCCTCATGCGGTTGCACACCAATGATCTTGATGGCCGGATTTTTTTGTTTCAGATATTGCGACACACCGGTGATGGTGCCGGTGGTGCCCATGGCACTCACAAAATGAGTGACCTGCCCCTGGGTGTCAGCCCAGATTTCAGGGCCCGTGGTTTCAAAATGAATGCGCGGATTGTCGGCATTGGAAAACTGGTCGAGCACCCGCCCCTTGCCGTCGTGCTGCATTTGCAGTGCCAGGTCCCGCGCGTACTCAATGCCGCCGCTCTTGGGTGTGAGTATCAGTTCTGCACCAAATGCTTTCATGGTTTGGGCGCGCTCAACGGACAGGTCTTCAGGCATGATCAAAATCATGTGATAGCCCTTGATCGCTGCGGCCATCGCCAGCGCAATGCCGGTGTTGCCTGAAGTTGCCTCAATCAGCGTGTCGCCCGGCTTGATCTCGCCACGTTCCTGGGCGCGCTGAATCATCGACAACGCTGGACGATCTTTCACCGAGCCGGCCGGGTTGTTGCCCTCGAGTTTGCCCAGAATGACGTTGCCGCGCGCGGAGTTTTCCGTGGCACCAATACGCTGCAACTTGACCAGGGGTGTTTTTCCAATGGAATCTTCAATGCTTGGGTATTTCATACCCTACACTGTGCCATAATTTCAACCTTCGCTTTTTCCGGCCTCGGTGGTGGAATTGGTAGACGCGCTGGACTCAAAATCCAGTACCGAAAGGTGTGCCGGTTCGATTCCGGCCCGAGGCACCATAGCTTGACTGCTATGAAGATAAAGACTGCGTCAAGTTGACTGACCGCATTAGAATAGCTATGAAACTTGTAGCATTGTCAAATCTGCGATATAGTTTTGCGTCCGAGCCAAAAAAACTGCTGGCATCAAAAGTGATGCCGCATACAAATTGAATCGCCCCGGTCATCAACCAAAGCTTTGAGGAGAGCCGTTAAATGAGTTCCAAAGAAAATGCTGCAGTGGGTCAATTGCTGAGTTTGCTAGAGTCCCGCTACGCCATCCGTGTGCTGTGGGCCTTGAAGGATGGTCACGCCCAGACCTTTCGATTACTGCAAGACAGCGTTGGCGGCATCACCCCCAACACACTCAACACGCGCATCAAGGAATTGCGCGAAGCGGGTTTGGTCAATCATGGCAACGAAGGCTATGTGGTGACAACTTTGGGTGCAGATCTGCTCCGGCGAATAGCCGACATCTCGGCATTTGCCACCAAATGGGCCACCAGTCAGGCAAAGAAA
>JADGRK010000187.1 GCA_017880985.1 Rhodoferax sp.
AATTGCATACAGCCTTTTGCGGATTGCAGACTACAATCCGCCCCCTATGGCAGTGAAACCAACAAACGAATATTCCGAGAGTTCGATCCGCGTTCTCAAGGGGCTGGAGCCGGTCAAGCAACGCCCGGGCATGTACACCACCACCGACACGCCGCTGCACGTGATCGGCGAGGCGCTGGACAACGCGGCCGATGAGGCGCTGGCTGGATATGGCAAAAAGATCAAGGTTTTTCTGCATGCCGACGCCTCGGTCAGCATTGAAGACGACGGCCGCGGCATCCCGTTTGGCCTGCATCCAGAAGAGCATGCACCGGTGATTGAGCTGGTGTTCACCCAGCTCCATGCTGGCGGCAAGTTCGACAAGGGCAAGGGCGGCGCCTACAATTTTTCAGGCGGACTGCATGGTGTCGGGGTGAGTGTCACCAACGCCTTGGCCACGCGACTGGAGGCCACCACCTACCGGGAGGGCAAGGTGGCGAGCCTGGCTTTTGCCGCTGGCGACGTGGTCGAACCCCTGCAGGTGCGCAAGCAAGGCGAGGGTGATCGAAGGTCAGGCACCACGGTGCGGGTCTGGCCCGACGCCAAATACTTTGAAACCCTGGCGCTACCGATGGCGCAACTGGCGCACCTGCTGCGCAGCAAGGCGGTGCTGATGCCTGGTGTCACGGTGACGCTGGTCAACGAGAAAAGCAAAGAATCACAAAGCTGGGTTTTCAAAGGCGGCCTGCGCGACTATCTGACGCAAACCCTCAGTGGCGAGCCGGTCATTCCGCTGTTTGAAGGCGAGGGTTTTGCCGACAAGAACAACGACAACTTTGCCGAAGGCGAAGGCGCCTCCTGGTGCGTCGGCTTTACTGAAGACGGCCAACCGGTGCGTGAAAGCTACGTTAACCTGATTCCCACCAGCGCCGGCGGCACCCACGAAGCGGGTTTGCGCGATGGTTTGTTCACTGCGGTGAAGAGCTTTATTGAGTTGCATTCCCTGCTCCCCAAGGGGGTCAAGCTGCTGCCGGAAGATGTGTTTGCCCGGGCCAACTATGTGCTGTCGGCCAAAGTGCTAGATCCGCAATTTCAGGGGCAGATCAAGGAGCGTTTGAACTCGCGTGACGCCTTGCGGCTGGTGTCGGGTTTTGTGCGACCGGGCCTGGAACTGTGGCTGAACCAGCATGTCGAGTATGGCAAAAAGCTCGCTGAGCTGGCCATCAAGGCGGCGCAATTCCGCCAAAAAGCCGGCCAGAAAGTCGAGAAGCGCAAGGGCTCCGGGGTGGCGGTGCTGCCGGGCAAGCTCACCGATTGTGAGAGCCGTGATTTGGCCCACAACGAAGTCTTTTTGGTCGAGGGCGACTCGGCCGGCGGCAGCGCCAAGATGGGGCGCGACAAAGAGAGCCAGGCCATCCTGCCGCTGCGTGGCAAGGTGCTCAATACCTGGGAGGTCGAGCGCGACCGCCTGTTTGCCAATAATGAGATCCATGACATTGCGGTCGCCATTGGCGTTGATCCGCATGGCCCCGGGCCTTACGGCGAGGGCCAGGCACCGGACCTGAGCGGTTTGCGTTACGGCAAGATTTGTATTCTGTCGGACGCCGATGTGGATGGCTCACACATCCAGGTGTTGCTGCTGACGCTGTTTTTCAGGCATTTCCCGATGCTGATTGAGACCGGCCATGTGTTTGTGGCGCGCCCGCCCTTGTTCCGCGTCGATGCGCCAGCGCGCGGCAAGAAGCCTGCCTCCAAAGCCTACGCGCTCGACGATGGCGAGCTCAAAGCGATTCTGGACAAACTGCGCAAGGAAGGCGTCCGCGAAGGGGCCTGGAGCATCAGCCGCTTTAAAGGCCTGGGTGAGATGAATGCCGAGCAATTGTGGGACACCACCCTCAACCCCGATACCCGCCGCTTGCTGCCGGTGCAGTTGGGCAGCATCGACTTTTTGCAGACCGAAATCCTGATCACCAAACTGATGGGCAAAGGCGAGGCCGCCGCCCGGCGCGAGCTGATGGAGCTGCACGGCGACACGGTCGAGCTTGATGTCTAAGGCCATTTAGGCCTCTAGCGCCCGTCACACCTGCGTAAGCAGCTATTATTCTTATAGTATTTCATGAGCGACCCAAAGACCCTGGATTTCCCCGCCAAATCGGCCCCTGACGACAGCGATGACGCGCTGAACCTCGCCACCTATGCGCAGCGCGCCTACCTTGAATACGCCCTGAGCGTGGTCAAGGGCCGCGCTTTGCCGGACCTATGTGATGGCCAAAAACCGGTGCAGCGGCGTATTTTGTATTCCATGTCGCGCATGGGCCTGGGCTTTGGCGGTGCCAACGGCAATAGCGGTGCCAAGCCAGTCAAGTGCGCCCGCGTGGTGGGCGATGTGCTGGGCCGCTTTCACCCGCACGGCGACCAGGCCGCTTATGACGCCCTGGTGCGCATGGCGCAGGATTTTTCACAGCGCTATCCGCTGATCGACGGTCACGGCAACTTTGGCAGCCGTGATGGCGATGGCGCCGCCGCCATGCGCTATACCGAGGCACGGCTGGCCAAAATCACCCGCCTGCTGCTGGATGAGATTGAAGAAGGCACGGTGGATTTCACGCCCAACTACGACGGCTCCACCGAAGAGCCAAGCCAGTTGCCGGCACGCCTGCCGTTTGCCTTGCTCAATGGGGCCAGTGGCATTGCGGTCGGGCTGGCGACCGAGATCCCGAGTCACAATTTGCGCGAAGTGGCCGATGCTTGCGTGGCGCTGATCAAGTCCCCGCAGTTGAGTGATGATGAGTTGTTTGCCCTGATTCCGGGCCCGGATTATCCCGGCGGCGGGCAGATCATCAGCAGTGCGGGTGAAATCGCGGAGGCCTATCGCAGCGGGCGTGGTTCACTCAAATGTCGGGCCCGCTGGAAGATCGAAGAGCTCGCGCGTGGTCAATGGCAACTGGTCATCACCGAGCTGCCGCCAGGAGTCAGCACGCAGCGCGTGCTGGAAGAAATTGAGGAGCTGAGCAATCCCAAAATCAGGATTGGCAAAAAGGCGCTGTCGCTGGAGCAAAACCAGCTCAAAGCGAGTGTTCTGGCGGTGCTCGATCTGGTGCGGGATGAGTCCAGCAAGGACGCGGCCGTGCGTCTGGTGTGCGAGCCCAAGACCAGCCGCACCCTGCAGCAGGAACTGATCACCACGCTGCTGGCGCACACCAGCCTGGAGACCTCCTCACCCATCAACCTCACCATGATTGGGCTCGATGGCCGGCCGACGCAGAAGTCGCTGCGGCAAATGGTCACCGAGTGGATCGCCTTCCGGCAAACCACCATCGAGCGGCGCTCGCAGCATCGTCTGGCCAAGGTGCTCGATCGCATCCACATCCTGGAGGGACGCGCGCTGGTGCTGCTCAATATTGACGAAGTGATCGCCATCATTCGCCGGTCAGACGAGCCCAAAGCGGCGCTCATCGAGCGCTTCAAGTTGTCCCCGGTCCAGGCTGAAGACATTCTTGAAATCCGGCTGCGCCAATTGGCGCGACTGGAGGCGATCAAGATTGAACAGGAGCTGTCCGGACTGCGTGACGAGCAAAAAAAACTGGAAGAAATTCTTGGTAGCCCGAGCGCACTGCGTCGCCTGATGGTCAAGGAGATTGAGGCCGACGCCAAAGCATTTTCCGATCCGCGCCGCAGCCTGATTCAGGCCGAGAAAAAGGCCGTGCTGGAAGTCAAGGTGGTGGATGAACCGGTGACCGTGGTGGTCAGTCAAAAAGGCTGGGTACGGACACAAAAGGGCTGGATCAGCGAACGCACGGCTGCCATCCCGGCGGAGTTCAACTTCAAGGCCGGTGATGATCTCTACGGCGCTTTTGAGTGCCGCACGGTCGATACCTTGCTGGTGTTCGGCAGCAACGGCCGGGTTTATTCGGTGGCGGTGTCGCTGTTGCCCGGTGGCCGCGGTGACGGTCAGCCAGTCACCAGCCTGATCGAGCTTGAGACCGGCACACAGATTCTGTACTACTTTGCGGGTCCGTCCAGCGCGACTCTTTTGCTCAGCAGCTCGGGCGGTTACGGCTTTATCGCCACGCTCGAAAACATGACCTCCCGGCTCAAGGCCGGCAAAGCGTTTGTCAGCTGCAATCAAGGCGAACTGCTGTGCCGCCCGTCGCCCGTCGCCGGGGGCTCGGGTGCCGTGCCTTGGCCAGCGGCCACGCACGTGGCTTGCGCCTCTACCGGCGGGCGCATTTTGACGTTTGAAATTGACCAACTCAAATCCATGGCCAACGGCGGGCGCGGCTTGATGCTGATTGACCTGGAAGCCAAAGACAGCCTGGCGGGTGCTTGCGCCTACAGGCGCAGCGTGCGGATTGAGGGCGTTGGGCGGGGCGGCAAAGCACGCGAAGAAACGCTGGAGATTCGCAGCCTCAATAACGCCCGGGGCGCGCGCGCGCGCAAAGGCAAGGCGGCCGATTTGGGCTTTAAGCCGACGACAATTTCGCGCGTCGAGTAGTTCAAATCAATGGATGATTTTTGATATAAGTCACAAAACCGATTGGCCCGTCCGCGTGTGATAAGCTTTTGATGTTCATCAGTGGATGTCAGAACGCGAATTTCTATGAGTAGTTCCGCAGTCAGTGACGAAACCAGGCTCCAATACAGTATCCCGTTGCTGCTGACGGTGGTGGCCTTAGGCTGGGCGGGCAACTATTTCGGTTTCCCGATCTTCTTCCATATCGATTTTCTGTTTGGCAGCGTGTTTGCGTTGCTGGCCCTGCAATTTTTCGGGCTGGGTCGGGGGACCCTGGCAGCCGCGCTGATTGCCAGCTACACCTGCGTCCTGTGGCAGCACCCCTACGCCATGGTCATCATGACGGCCGAGGTGGCCGTGGTGGGCGCTCTGATGGCGCGCTACAAAATTGGCATGGTGCTGGCCGATACGCTGTACTGGCTGATCATCGGCATGCCGCTGGTTTTTGTTTTCTACCACTGGGTGATGAAAGAGCCGCTCAGCAGCATCTCCATCGTCATGTCCACGCAAGCCGTCAACGGCATCGCCAATGCCTTGCTGGCCAGCCTTCTGGCCATTGGCTTGGCGCTCGCGGCGCGATCAAGGGCTACCTCGTTTCGTGAGATTATTTATAACCTGCTCGCCGCCTTTGCCTTGTTTCCGGCGTTGATCATGCTGGCGCTCAGCAGCCGAGCTGATTTTGCTGAAGCTGACCACAATATTCGCATCGAGTTGCAGCAAGACAACCGCCGTTTGCATCAATTTGTCGAAACCTGGGTTGGCAACAGAAAAACCGCCATTCAGAATTTGGCACAGCTGGCGGCGGTGCAATCGCCACAGCAGATGCAAAGCCACCTGGAACAAGTGAAAAAATCGGATATCAATTTATTGCGGATCGGGCTGATGGACAAAGACGCGACGGTGACTGCCTATTACCCGTTGGTTGATGAATTAGGGCGCAACAACATTGGCAGAAATTTCGCTGATGGCGCCTTCCTTGCGGATCTTAAGCGAACCCTCAAGCCGATGGTCTCGCCGGTTATCGTGGACCGTAGTGGCATACCCAAACCCATGGTGGCCGTGCGTG
>JADGRK010000188.1 GCA_017880985.1 Rhodoferax sp.
TCCACATTGGCCTGCACCTCTGTCACTCGCGGCTGGGCCACACCTTTGTATTGGCGATACTTCTTCTCATAGGCGGCCTGACGGTCCATCTGCTCGTCCCCCGGCAGATACTTGTTCAGGACATTGGTGTTGTAGTAAATCCAGCCGCCGCACGCCACAAAGCCCGCCAGACAAACGGCCAGCGCACCCCCGGCCACGCCCTTGAGCCGTTGCCCCGCCAATCGCCCGCGCACGCGCCATTCCTGCGACAAACCGCGCACCCAAAAGCCTTGCGCCAAAATCAGCAAGCTCAGCACAAACAGGCCCCAGTACAGCAGGTACCAGGACCAGCCGGTCAGGAAATGACCAAAACCATTCATATCCGAGTACTGCACCTGCGGCAACCCGGCGATGTTGTAGAGGTTGTGGTCAAAATGCAGGATGCCGAACACAACCTGCCACGCCAGCAGCAGGATCACCACCAGATAGCCCACGAACTTGTTGTTGCACAGCACCTGCAGTGCCAGCGCCAACAATCCCATCAGGACAAAATAGGCCGAGTTCTGCAGGGCGCCTTGCAGGTACAGCAGTGGCTCAACGGGCGCGTCGCCCTTTACCAACTGGAAGCAAATGGCAGCCACCACGCCACCGGCCATGAAGCCCGCAATTACCCCCAGCAGTGCCAGACTCTTGGCGACCAGGGGCACCCAGTTCGGCACCGGCAAGGCGTCCGCTACCTCGGCCACCTTGAACTGGCGCTCCTTGAAGATCAGCTCACCGGCGTAAAAGGTGACGATCAGCACCAGCATGAAGTTGAAGCTGCCGGCCATGGTTTCCAGCATCACACGCGTCACTGGATAAACCTTGGTGCCATACCTCTGGCCACTCATCGTGGCGCCGCCAATGAAGTTGGCCACTCCCACCAGCAGCATCACCAGAAAGGGCACGCTCTTGAATACGCCCACGGCATCAAAACGCAGCAGGTGCCAGCATTGTTGCCAGGGGGTGGCGGCGCTGATGACAGGCTGCACCTGCAGGTAAGTTCTGGCCGCTGGCGGCGCCAGCGCCGCCCCCGTCAATACCTTGGCACGCCCCCACAGACGCTTGCCGGTGTCCGGGCGTTGCGGCTTGAACAGCGCCAGCGTCAGGCCCAATAGCAGCACCGCCACAGCGCTCCACAGCAGGCGATTCACCAGAATGAAGCCGGCCACCGGCGGCAGACCACTGTTGGCCTCGGCCACAGAAAAATAGCGCGTCATGCGGCCAAAGGCGCGCAGACCAAATGGGTCCATCAGCACCGCCAACCACTCATTGCTGATATCGCGGGAAAACACGCCCGCCACGCTCCACAGCACGAAGAAGACGATCACCCCCACATAGACCAGCAGCATGGAGCGCGTGGTGGCCGCCAGTAACATCAGGAATGCGCCGACCAGCAGCAGATTTGGGATCACAAAGACAGCAAATCCCCACAGGTACGGGGTGATGGAAAACGGGCCGACACGGGCCACGTCCACCCAAGGCATCACGGTGCCGACCATGATGCCGATCGAAATCAGCACAAAGATGAACAAGCACGCCACCAAGCCCGCGACGAAACGCCCCAGCAGATAGTCGCGTTTCTTCATGGGCGTGGCGAAGATCATGTCGGACATGCCCAGCTCCACGTCACGCAGCACCGGGCCGGCGATGAAGATGGTGACGATGAACATCGCGACCACCGTGAACACGCCCAGAAATTGGGCAATCACCATTGGTGCATTGCGGTAGACGTTGCCCACAGCGCCGCCCACTTGCACCGCATCGCTGCTGGCCGCGCCAAAAGCCATCAAGCCAAAGATCAGGCCGCTCAGCCACAACAGCGGCTGGCGCAACTGGTAGCGCAGATCAAACCGGAAGAATTCAAGCCACATGCCGTGCCCCTTACGCGACCGCGGCGATGCCGGCCTGGCGGCTGTGTATCTTCAAGAAGTACACGTCTTCAAGATCGGGTTCGACTTGCACAAAGCCATCATCGGGTTGGCTGTCGGCGTGCACGTTGATCTGCGGCTGGCCGGCCACCAGCCGTGACGACAGAACATTAAAACGCTGCTGGTAGTCGGGCAAGGACGCCTTGCTGACCCGCTTGCGCCAGACCTTGTCCTTGAGCATGTCGATGGCGGCTTGCGGCTCGCCCTGCAGCAACACCTCGCCCTTCACAATCATCGCCATGCGCGGGCACAGGTCGGTCACGTCTTCCACGATATGGGTCGACAGCATCACCACCACCTGCTCGCCAATCTCGGAGAGTAGATTCAGAAAACGGTTGCGCTCGTCCGGATCCAGGCCTGCGGTCGGCTCATCCACAATCACCAGCTTGGGTGCGCCCAGCAAGGCCTGCGCGATGCCGAAGCGCTGGCGCATGCCGCCGGAAAAGGTGCCGAGTTTGCGCTTGCGCGCATCCCACAAATTGGTCTGACGCAACAGGCCATCCACCATCTCCTTACGCTCGGTGCGTCGGGTCAAACCCTTCAGAACTGCGAAATGATTGAGCAGGTCTTCGGCGCTGACTTTGGGGTAGACGCCAAAATCCTGCGGCAAATAGCCCAACTGGCGACGCAAGCCCTCTTTGTCCTGCAGCACATCGATACCGTCGAATTGGATGCTGCCGCTGTCGGGCTCTTGCAGGGTGGCGATGGTGCGCATCAGGGACGACTTGCCGGCACCGTTTGGTCCCAGCAGACCATACAGACCAGTGGGAATCTCCAGGTTGACATCTTTCAATGCCTGCACGCCGTTGGCGTAGGTCTTGTTGAGCGCTTTTATTGTCAGCATGTCAATTCCTTCGTGGTTATTGTTGCCCAATTCCCACCGGCCGGGAGAGTCGATGAATGTAGCAGTTTGATATAGATTCGGCGACGAGTCTGCGACAGACTGCGCATAGGCGGGAACGATCTGTGTACCGCCACAACACCTTGAGGTCCATTGCCCCAGGTAGCCGCAGAGATTGAAAACTTGCCCAGGGACATGGACGTATTGATTTATCGGCAATTTGCATCCTGATTCAGCAGTTCACCCTGCACGAATCCCGGAAAGACAATTGGCATCCAAAGATGCCGATGAGATCAAATAGACCGGGTCATTCGGCGCCGTCGGCGGTACTGGCGAATCACTTGGTAACGTTGGTCCCAATCGCCCCTTGAGATGACAAGCACAAGACTCCGTACCTACCACACCACTGGCGCAGCTGACTTTGGGGCGATGGCAGCTTCAGCACGGCGCTCCAAAGTGACATAGGGTAGATAGGGTCGGGACTCGACAGGGAAATCAAGCCCGCGCAACGCATTCCCAAGTCGGTCGTACAGGGCCCCGCGGGGGCGTCGGCACCTCAGTTGCGAGAAGCATCCCCAATCACCGGGGTCCGACCCCAGGCTGGTCCAGCACCAGCTCGAATGGCTGGGACGGTAAAGCCGCTGCGGCCGCCAGGTTGCCTACGCGATGGGCGTCGACATTGCCAATGAAATGCAGGGTGACATGCCAGCCTGCTGGCAGGTATAGCACGCACTCTGAGGGCCAAACCCATTGCTCGGCGTGTGCAGCAAGTTGCCGCTACACATCATCATCTGGCCAAGGCGCCAGAAAGAGGCGCTGGGTTCGGATCAAGACGGGTTTGTCAGGCTCCATTGTTCGGACTTGGTAGCTACTCAGCGCCAAGCCTCTCGCAGACCGGTTTGAGTTGCATTCTGTCATCCCTCGTCTCAAGCGGAGCCGCTGACTGTTGGCGAACTGTCGCGCGGAAAGGGGGGGCTCTGCAATTTGTCAGCCGGAAACGCCCGCATGAACGCCATGCTGCACTCTGCGGGCGCATCCAGCCAGTCCGATACCTCTCACGCGGCAAGATCACCAACATGCGCTTCTAATCAGTTGTTTTGTGAAACAGCCGCATCAGCGGGTGATCATCAGCGTTGATGGTCAGCATGGTGTAGCTGTGGATCACCTCGCCCTTGGGTGACTTCCACCACGACCACAAGCCGGCAATACCAAGAGGCTCCCCGTCAGTCCTCGTGATCTTGGTGGGAATGGCCTTGCCGCTGCGCCAGTCAGGCTCAAAGAAGGCGTCGGCCGGGATGATGCAGTGCTGGTTGCGCTTCCACGCCTCCCTGAAACTGGGTTTCGCTGCCACGGTCTCGCTTCTGGCATTGAAGGTGTGCTTGGTGATCTTGGTATCGAGTGACCAGTGTGGCACCAGACCGAACATGCCGTTCAGCCCTTCACGCGGCGGCACTGCCTCATCGCCGACTTCTGTAAGTGGATGGCGCCGGATGAAGGCGCCCAGGTCGCCAGGCCACAGGTCCACCTTGCCCAGATCACCGGGCGGCTCCACGCCGAAGTAACGGTGGTATTTGTCCTGTTCTTTGAGGGCTTGATAGTGGCTACACATTTGTACATCGTAACGGGTCTTTTCCTGTCCAGGCGTAGGACTGTGTGAGATAAGTTACCCCCACAGACGGTGCCCTACGTTGTTGATAACTTCTGGGATAACTCGTTGAGGGAGCGCCAGTGCTGGGATCGCAGCCTCTGCTCAACGAACAGGCATAGACCCGAAGAATTGACGCCACACGATACTGGGCAAAACAAGGGGCCATCCATTGAGAACAACGTGATCGGCACTGGTCACCCGGGACCAATCACTCGCCAACTGGTCAAGACTTATTGAGCTTGGCATGCTGACCCTGTCTACCGTCTGGCGATCAATTATTCGCTTTCACGGGTTGGCTGGGGAACTCTGCCAAAACCAACGAATCGACCTTCACTCATCAAGCCGATCATGCCTTGCCGGGTTGCGGATTGCAAAGTGAGTGCTGTCCCATTTGTATCAAAAACTCGCGCGCCCTTGTGACTTCGGCCGCGATAGCAACTGCAGCAATGTTCGACGCCACGCTGTCAACGTACTTGGCGGTTGCCTCTGCCGATGATTTTAGTGCGCTGCAACGTGTCGTCAGGTGTTTCTTGACGATCGCCAGATCACCCGCATCGCGTACCTCGGCAGCCACGCTACCCAGATCGAGGACACCTTCGGTGGTGGCGTTGACAATACTGAGTTGACTAATGACGAGTTTGAGCATCTCCTTGTCATTGGGCGAGGCTGTGCCCGAACGCTTGGAGAGTTCGGACAGACTGGTCGAAAACCCCAGTGACAGCTTGTTGAAATCGGTGACTGACTTGGAAATAGCCGCCTTGTTTTGTGCGATTGCAGATTGCGTTGCCAGCACGGCAACAATAAGCGCAGTGAACCAGATTCGAGTAGCTCGCATAGAAACCTCATGAACGAATTGGTTGTGGGACTTTACACCGATTCAACTCAAGACCGCTTGCAATCTGGATCGGCGCATTGCTGACCGATAGGCACGGCCCCTGCTACCTCAAATTGCTGACGAAAACAGAGGCGGCAACGGAGGCGATGGCAAGTATCTGAAATTGATGCCGCTCGTGACGGAATGAGGGTCCGTTATTTGACCTCAAGCTGACTATGGCGAACTCGGGAT
>JADGRK010000189.1 GCA_017880985.1 Rhodoferax sp.
CCGGTAAATCACCACGTTGAGAAAGCTGCCAATCAGCAGCCCCAGAACGCCAAAAAAACTGGCATCTAACCATTGCGGTACCCCCATCAAACCACCTGACCGAGTTTGAAGATGGGCAGGTACATGGCCACCACAATGCCGCCAATGACGACACCGAGGATCACAATGATGATGGGCTCCATCAAGCTCGAGATGCCGGCCACCATGTCATCAACTTCTGCCTCGTAGAAATCAGCAGCTTTGCCCAGCATGTGGTCAAGTGAGCCAGATTCTTCACCGATGGCGCACATCTGCAGGACCATCGACGGGAACAAGTTGGCGTTGGTCATTGCAACCGTCAACGCGGTGCCGGTTGACACCTCTTGCTGAATTTTTTTGGTCGCCATCTCATAGACCGAATTGCCGGCTGAACCGCCGACGGAATCAAGCGCTTCCACCAGGGGCACGCCTGCCGCAAACATGGTGGACAGTGTTCGTGTCCAGCGTGCGATGCATGACTTGTCGACCAACACGCCGAAAATTGGCATCTTGAGCATAATGCGATCCATGACCTGCTGCATTTTTTCGTTGCGGCGCCAGGCTTGCATGAAGAAGTAAAACCCACCAAAAAGACCACCGAAAATCAGCCACCAATACTTGACAAAAATCTCGCTGATGGCAATCACTGCCAACGTCGGTGCCGGCAGGTCGGCACCAAAATTGGAGAACACCTCCTTGAATGCCGGCACCACAAAAATCATGATCACCGCCGTCACTACAAAGGCCACGACCAGGACCGAAATGGGATACATCAAGGCCGATTTGATTTTTGACTTGATGGCCTCGGTCTTTTCCATGTAAACCGCCAGCCGGTCCAACAACTGGTCCAGAATACCGGCCGCTTCACCGGCTTCCACCAGGTTGCAGTAAAGGTTGTCAAAATGCAGCGGGTATTTGCGAAATGCCATGCTCAGCGAGGTACCCGTTTCCACATCGGTACGAACATCATTGAGCAGCTTGGTGACGCCGGGGTTGGGGTTGCCGCGGCCGACAATATCAAACGCCTGCAGTAGCGGCACGCCGGCCTTCATCATGGTGGCCAGTTGGCGCGTGAAGATTGCTATATCCTTTGGCTTGATCGATCTGCCAGAGCGCATCCGACGTTTCTTGATTTTGGTCGGTATAACCCCTTGCCGGCGCAGCGCCGCCTGCACCTGGTTTTCGCCGCCGGCCCTGGTTTCGCCGCGCACTTGCTTACCGTTGCGGTCTTTGCCTTCCCATTCAAAAACAGATTCTTTGGTGCCTTTTGACTTTTCGGTTGCCATTGAGTTCCCTGGATGAATGGTTTATAGGTTGGTCACAGCCAGCACTTCTTCGAGCGAAGTCAGACCCGATTTGGCTTTGTTCAGACCAGCTTGCCGCAGCGTTCTGACGCCTTCGCGCTGGGCTTGGTCAGCAATTTCCAGGGCACTGCCGTCACGCAGGATGATGCGCTGGATTTCTTCGCTGATCGGCATGACCTGATAAAGACCGATTCGCCCTTTGTATCCGTTATTGCACATGGAACAACCCACCGCCCGGTACGCCACCCAGGGTTCGTTGAGCTCAGCGTCCGGGTAGCCGGCATCGAGCAGCGCTTGTTTTGGAATATCAATTGGCGTTTTGCAGTTGGGGCAAAGACGGCGTGCCAGCCGCTGCGCGGTAATGAGGATCACGCTGGAGGCAATATTGAAGGGCGCAATTCCCATGTTTCGCATTCGGGTCAACGTGGTCGGCGCGTCGTTCGTATGCAGCGTGGAGAGCACCAGATGCCCGGTCTGTGCCGCCTTGATGGCAATGTCTGCCGTTTCAATGTCGCGCACCTCGCCCACCATGATGATGTCGGGGTCTTGCCGCAGAAATGATTTAAGCGCCACGGCAAAGGTGAGCCCGGCTTTGTCATTGACATTGACCTGATTAACACCAGGCAAGTTGATTTCGCACGGGTCTTCCGCGGTGGCGATGTTGACGCCTGGCTTATTGAGCATGTTCAGGCAGGTATAGAGCGACACGGTTTTACCTGAGCCAGTGGGACCGGTTACCAATATCATTCCGTACGGACGACCAATGGCCTGCATCAGTCTTTCTTTTTCTTCGGGCTCATAGCCCAGTGCTTCAATCCCCAATTTGGCACTGCTCGGGTCAAGTATCCGGATCACAATCTTTTCGCCAAACAGCGTCGGCAGGGTGCTGACCCGAAAGTCGATGACCCGGTCCGGGCCGATTTTGAGCTTCATCTTGCCGTCTTGGGGCACCCGTTTTTCGGAGATGTCCATTCTCGAAATCACCTTGATGCGTGACGCCAGTTTTTCTTTGATGGCAATCGGGGGTGAGGCAATTTCGCGCAACTCGCCGTCGATCCGGAAACGCACACGGTAATTATGTTCGTAGGGTTCAAAGTGCAGGTCGGAAGCGCGCATGCTGAACGCGTCGAGCAGCATCTTGTGCAAGAACTTGACAACCGGTGCATCATCAACTTCAGAAGTGGACGCGTCCGAGTTGTCCATCGAGGACTCTGCCGCCGTCTCATCAAACTCAAACTCGTCACCGATGATGCTGTCGATCGTCTCCGACGCCGTGGTGGCATTGGCGGTGACCAGTCTCAAAAGTTTGTCATATTCAGCAATCACCCAGTCAATACCCAACTGGCTGGCAAACTTGATCTTTTCCGCCGCCTGGCTGTCAGAGGGGTCCGCCGTGGCGACGATCAGCCGGTTGTTTCGCTTGCTTAACACCACAACCCGGTAGTCATGGCAGATCTTGCTGTCCAGCAAACCTTTGGGAAGGCGCTGCGGATCAATTGCATCCAGGTCCACCAAGGGTGCCGCGTAGGCAGAAGACATGGTGTGCGCCAAGCCGGAGGCCGACACCGCCCCCGAACCTGTGAGCTCAGCAATAAAGCTGGTACGCGCTGTTTGGGCTTTGCGGTAGATTTCTTCGGCTGACTTTTGCCCCAGTTTGCCGGCCAGAATAAGTGCCCGTGCCAGCCCCGGCAGGGCGGTGGAGGGAGTTTCACGGAGAGAGGAATCAACGACAGCCATAGGGCGAGAATGTACTACGTCAGGAAGGGATTCGCCAAGTCTTCAGTGGATAATTGCACTCATGCTTGATGAAATTGCGCCAATACACATCTACCATCGGGTCGTAGGTGGCAACAACCGCGACTCTTTGTCGGTCATCGCCGGGCTGATTGAGCCGGGGCAAACCCTGCTGGATTTGGGCATGGGAACCGGCGCACTGGGACAATATCTGAGCCAGCGCCACGCCATCGTGGCTGATGGCGTCACTCTCAACGTGCAGGAAATGGAGATGGCGCGGACTTGGTACCGCCAGGCCTTGGTGGCTGACCTGGACCGTGACAAGCTCAGCAGCCTTTTTGGAGATCATCGGTACGACTGCATTGTGTGCGCCGACATACTGGAGCACCTCAAAGCACCACAAGACCTCTTGGTACAGTGCAAAGCGCTGCTTAAACCGGGTGGCCGCCTGATCACGTCGGTCCCCAACGCGGGCTACTGCGGACTGGTAGCAGAACTCATTGCGGGTGATTTTCGCTACCGCTCCGAGGGCCTGCTGGACAACACCCACCTGCGTTTTTTTACGCGCACCTCCCTGCAGCGTTTTTTTGATGAAAATGGTTGGGCCACGCAGTCTGTCACGACGATACAGCGCAGTTTGCCGACATCTGAATTTAGGGTGGCTTTTGACGCCTTGCCTCCCGCAGTGGCGCGCCACCTGCTGGCGTTGCCTGATGCCCTGACCTACCAGTTCATTTCAGTTCTACAGCCAGTTGAATCGGTGGATCAATCCCTTGGCAATCGCGCAGCGCAGGAGCCGGCTAGAGCCGAAAGCTCTGTGCTCGCTGACGCGCTTTTTTCAACCGAGCTTTATCTGGCAACTCAAGGGCATTTTGACGAGACCACCAAACTCGTGACCTGTGGCCGCATCGGCGACCCGAAGCAAATGTTGAGCTTTGACATACCCGCCAATGCGGAGCCCTATACCTGTATTCGGCTTGACCCGGCAGATCGCCCCGGCTTTTTCAGACTGCACCACCTCCTTATCCGGCTGCATGACGGCCCGCTGATCTGGCAATGGCAAGCCGGGCAAGATCCACTGGCCCTACTGGCGGATGCGCCGCATCAACAGATCCTGATCTCGTCGCCATGGGAAATGGCGGCAGGTGCCCTGCTGTTGCTGCATGGTGACGACCCCTGGGTTGAGCTGCCGCTTGAGCCAGGCATGCTACAGAAGATAGCCCAAAGCGGAGCCAGGCTGGAAGTCTGCGCCGGTTGGCCGATGTCGGCCGATTACTTGCAGGCGAGCACGACTATCAACACCCTGCAAGTTGCTCACCAGCAAGCGTCGTGGCTGCTTCAGCAGGATGTTCGACGCGTAAGTCAGCAACTGGCGCAGACCGAGAACAGCCGCCTTGAGCTCCAAACCGAAATCACCACCCTCAGCCATGCCGCGCGTGAGGCACAAGACGAAAGACAGCGTCTGACCGACGAGTTGCGCTCTTCACGGCAACAGGCGCAGGATGAGAAGCAACAGCTGACCGGCCAACTGCTTCGTGTCGAGAACGACCGACTTGAGCTCCAGGCCCAGTTCAATACTCTCAGCCGCGCCGCTCACGAAGTTCAGAACGAAAAACAACACCTGATCGGCGAGTTGCGCGTCACGCAGCGCGAGCGCAACGTCCTCCAGGAACAGTTCAAGCAGATCGCCGTGTACCTGCAAAGTATTGAACAATCCACCCTGTTCCGCGTCACACGACCTCTGGTGCACTTGAAAATGCGCCTTGACCGCCTGCTGGGCCAAGCCGCCAAACAAAGCCCGATGCCTCAACCCAGCCCAATAACCCAATCGCCGCCCGCCCCCCAGCACCCGGTTGACATCATCGTCCCGGTTTATCGCGGACTTGAAGATACCCAACGCTGCCTTGAATCGATACTCGCCGCGCCATGCCAAACTGCCTGGCGACTGATCGTCATCAACGACTGCAGCCCCGAACCTGAAGTCACCGCCTGGTTGCGCGTCTTTGCCCGGCGCGACCCGCGCATCCTGCTGCTGGAAAACCCCGAAAACCTCGGCTTTGTCGGCACCGTCAACCGTGGCATGACCCAGAGCACAAACAACGATGTGTTGCTGCTCAACAGCGATACCGAAGTGGCCAACGACTGGCTCGACCGACTCCAGCGCGCGGCCTATAGCGCGCCGGCGGTGGCCAGCGTGACCCCGTTCTCCAACAACGCCACCATCTTTAGCTATCCCCGCTTCTGCCATGCCAACGAACTGCCCAGCGGCTATACCACCGCCAGCCTGGACCACCTGTTTGCCCAACACCTGGCCGGCCAGACCGTGGAAGTTCCCACCGGCGTGGGCTTTTGCATGTACGTCCGGCGCCAGTGCCTGCAAGAAGTTGGCCTTTTTGATGTCACCAATTTCGGCAAAGGCTACGGCGAAGAAAACGACTT
>JADGRK010000190.1 GCA_017880985.1 Rhodoferax sp.
CAAAAACAAACCCGCCACCGTAAAAGACAGCAAACCAAAGCCCATCATCAGGTGACCGGCCAAATTGGTGTGCAGCGAGGCATCGACCAGCATCTTGACGCGCACCAGGGCATACAGCGCCACGTTGAGCAACAAGCCCGAGAGCACGGCTGACATCGGTGTTGGGCCTTCAGAGTGGGCGTCGGGAAGCCAGTTATGCAGCGGCACCAGGCCGACCTTGGTGCCATAGCCGACCAGCAAAAAGACAAACGCCAGCGTGACCACCGCCGGGTCGAGGTTGCTGGCCGCAGCATCGTGCAACACGGTCCACAGCAAGGTGTCGTCGCGACCGGCACCGAGCTTGTTCTCAGCAGCAAAATAGATCAGCACGGTGCCAAAAAGCGCCTGCGCAATGCCCACTCCGCACAGAATAAAGTATTTCCAGGCGGCTTCAATCGCCTCCGGCGTGCGGTAGAGCGATACCAGCAACACCGTGGTGAGCGTGGCCAGCTCCATCGACACCCACAGCACGCCCAGATTATTGGTGGAGAGTGCCAGCAGCATTGAAAACAGGAAACACTGATACATCGAGTGGTAGAGACGCAGACGGCGATCGGTCACGCGGCCGCGCTCGACTTCGTGGCGCATGTAGGGACGTGAAAATATCGACGTCGTCAATCCGACAAAAGCCGTCAACACCACCAGATAGACGTTGAAGGCGTCGATGTAAAACATGCGGCCCGCCGAGAGCTGCGGCCCGTGCGCGAAGACATCGAGCGCCATCGCCAGTGAGGCGCCAAAAGTGACTGAACCAACGCCTATGTTGATCCAGCCGGCAATCGGCCGGTGCCCGATGATGGCCAACAACAAGCCGCCCACCAGCGGTGCCAGCAAGGTGGCGTCGAGTAGCGTCACGAATGATCTCCCGACACGGGTTGTCCCAGCGCGTGACGTGACGGCTCGGTCTCGCTAGCCTCCGACAGGCGGTTGTACTGACCCACGTCGAGAGAGCCAAACGAATCGCGCAAGTGAAAGAAGAACACACCAAACAGAATCGAGGCCACCAGAATGTCAAAGGCAATACCCAGTTCGACAATCAGTGGCATGCCGTAGGTGGAAACCGAGGCGGCAAAAAATATCCCGCTTTCCATCGACATAAAACCAATCACTTGCGCGACCGCCGACTTGCGCACACACATCAAGAGCATGCCCAGCAACTCGATGGCGATGCTGACCGCAATCGTATTGCGCGTCGCCAGGCCCGAGAGATGAATAATTGACTTGGCCACAAAATAACTAAAGATCACCAGCGCCACGCCGCCGATCAGCAACAGCGTCGGGTGCTCGATCTGCTCGGCGTTGTGCTGCATATTGAGCCGCACACTGAGTCGATAGAGCAACCATGGAATCACGATGACTTTCAGTGTGACCGTGAGCAAAGCCGACACATAAAGATCCGGATGTTTGGTGACGATAGCCACCAGCACCGTCACCGTCGCCAGTAAAAAGCCTTGCCAGGCGAAAGTAAAAATGAGCGGCAGCATGCGCGACTCGGCCAGCATCAGAAACGAGGTCAACAGCGCCAGCGCGGCGAACAGGACGATGGCCTGGTTATAGAGACCCAGGTTGGCAAATTCCATTTAAGTCCCGGCCTCCAGCATGACATGCGTGAGCATCGCCAGCACCGACAGCATGAAGGCAAAACCCAGAAACTGTGGCACCCGAAACAGCCGCATCTTGGCCAGCACCGTCTCCCATACCACCAGCACCACAGCCAGCAGCATCAGCTTGGCCGCGACGGCGACGACGCCAATCGCCAAAGCCGTGGCAGTGAAATCCTTGGCCATGCCCCACGGAAAAGCGAAATCAATGATCAGCACCGAATAAATCATCAGCTTGATTTGGGAAGCCCATTCAATCAGCGCCAGATGACGACCGCCGTATTCGAGGATCATGGCTTCGTGCAACATGGTCAATTCAAGATGGGTCGCAGGGTTGTCCACCGGAATGCGGCTGGCCTCAGCCACTGCCACCATGGAAAGTGCCAGCAAGGCAAACAGGAACGACGGCCGCAACATCAGCCCGGCCTGCAGAATATGGTCGGTAGCCACCGACAGATTAGTGGTGTGCGCCGTCATGGAAAAGGTAAACACGACCATCAACATGGCCGGCTCGGCCAGCGCCGAGACCATCATCTCGCGCGACGCTCCCATGCCGCCAAAAGCGGTGCCAATATCAAGGCCAGCGAGGGCGGTAAAAAAGCGCGCCAGCGCAAAAAAACCGACCAGCACAATCACATCGGCAATCGCCGCCGTGGGCACCTGCACCACCACCAACGGAACCACCGCCGCCGCCAGCAGCATGGCACCAAAGACGATATAAGGCACGGCACGGAACAGCCAGGAAGCGTTGTGCGCCAGCACCATCTTCTTGCCCAGCAACTTGGCCAGGTCGCGGTACGGCTGCCAGACGGTCGGTGCGCCCCGGTTTTGCATGTGACATTTGACGCGCTGTAGCCATCCTGCCAACAGCGGCGCTGCCGCAATGAACAGCAGCGTCTGCAATGCGGCAAATGCCCAGGCAATCAACTGACTATCCATAAAAATACCAGCAGCGTGACAAAGGAGAATTTCAAGTAAGTGTGGATGTTGCCAGTCTGGATGAAGCCAATGCGGTTGGCCGCAGCGAGAACCAGGCGGCCAATCGGCTCGTAGCACCACAACCAGGACCAGTCGTGCGTGTGCACGCTGTAATGCAGGCTGGTGACGCGCGCGATCGGTCCCGGGCTGGCCAGCGTGTCAATCTGCTCGTCAACCTTCCAGACACCCCGAAAAACGCGCCGGATCGGTTGACTGAACGCGGTTGAGGTGTATTGCATGCGGGGTGTCAAGCCACCAAAGCCACAATCCCACGGCTCGCTGCGGCGCACCGGATCGGCGCCACGCCTGAAAAAGACGTAGCCCAAGCCAAACACCATCACAATCGCCACCAGCACAAACGGAGCCGAATACGAAGCCACTTGCGCAGAAATCGGTGTCAGCCACAACCAACCCTGGGCCGTGGCCGTTGGCAATGACGCATGCACCAACATTTGAGTGATTGGAGCCATGGCTTCAATCACCGTACTGGGCAAGACCCCCAGCAGCAGGCACAACAGTGCCAACAATCCCATGCCGGCCAACATGCCGGCCGGTACTTCACGCGCCCGTGCCACCCGCTGGGTGCGCGGCTTGCCCAGGAATGCAATGCCAAAGGCCTTGACGAAACAAGCCGCTGCCAGCGCGCCGGTGAGCGCCAGCAGCGCTGCGGCAAAGGGAATGGTGGAACGCAACAAGCCGTTCTGTAGCGCATTCGACTGTAGCGCGGTCTGGAACGTCAGCCACTCTGAGACAAAGCCATTGAAAGGCGGCAACGCCGAGATCGCGACACAGCCGACCAGAAAAAAGAACGCCGTCACCGGCATGCGGTGGATCAGCCCGCCCATGTGATCAAGGTCATGGGCGTGGGTGCGATACAGCACCGAGCCTGCACCCAGAAACAGCAGCGCCTTGAACAGCGCGTGGTTGAGCGTGTGGTAGAGCGCGGCGATCAAGCCAAGCGTGCCGAGCAGTTTGTGCCCGCTACCAAGAAAAATCATCGACATGCCCAAGCCCATCAAGATGATGCCAATATTTTCGATTGAGTGATAAGCCAGCAAGCGTTTCAGGTCGTGCTGCATCAAGGCGTAAAGCACGCCCAGCACGGAGGATGCCGTGCCGATGATCAGCACCACCATGCCCCATTGCCAAAACACGTCCCCGATCAGATCAAAAATCACCCGCACCATGCCATAGATGCCCATCTTGATCATGGCCCCGCTCATCAGGGCCGAGATATGCGACGGTGCCACCGGGTGCGCCTCGGGCAGCCAGACGTGCAGCGGCACCATACCCGACTTGGTGCCAAAACCAATGAAGGCGCAGGCAAAACCAATGCTCGCCCACAGTGGCGAGAGCTTGGCCGCGCGCATCTGGTCAAAGGTGAGGCCTCCGCCAAAAGCGGCCAGCACACCAAAAGAAAGCAAAATCACCAGTGCCCCCACGTGCGCCAGCAACAGATAGAGGAATGCCGCATCGCGGTTGGCAGCGTGCTGGTGCTGATAGACCACCAGAAAATAGCCTGAGAGCGACATCAACTCCCAGAAGATCATGAACACCAGCGCATCGTCGGCAAGTAGCATCATCTGCATGCCCAGCACAAAGAGCGCCGTAAAGACACCCAGCGGTGGCAGCGGCTGCGTCACGTCGCCGCGTGTGAACTCGCGTGTATAGCTCGGGCCATACATCGAAATCGCGACCATCAGCGTGCCCAGCAGCACTAGAAAGAAGCCGGACAAGGGATCGATGCGCAAATGCCAGGCCAGCCAGGGCAGACCCAAATCAAAGCGGTCGGTGACAGTCAATTTGGCCAGCAAGGTCCAGCCACCCGCGGCCACGCTGGCGGCACCGGCCAGAAACAGGAAGAAAAAAGATCCGAAATGCAGGAAGCCGGGGTGACGGCGCACGGCGAACAAAGAGACCACGCCCGACAGCAGGGTCAGCACCACTGCCGCGTAGGCCAGCAGCAACGGACTCCTGACCAGCTCACTCATGGAGACAATTCTGAAGGCAAAATATTGAGCGCACCGTTAAGCCCGCAACATCAAACGCCGATCAGCGCACCAGTGAAGGTGGTGCAACATTTCTCATTGGCTCCATCGCGCCCGAAAAACCCAGTCATCGAAAGCCCCCTCTTGAAGCAAACCTTGTTGACTCCCGCAACGCCCTCTTCTGGTCAGAAGACGCCCATGAGACTCTTGCCGCCTCTTTGATTCAATAATACCAGACGGCATTTTTGCAGCAGCCAGCACACACCCTGCGGCTTACACCAGCTCTGCCGTCGGCTCGCGTCCCATCAGCAGCGCCAGCGCTTGGATCGGCTGAATTTGACCATCCAGCAACGCCACCACGGCCTGCGAGATCGGCATATCGACGCCAACACAGGCTGCGCGCTGCACTACGGTGCGGGCGCAATAGACCCCTTCGGCCACATGACCCAGCGAATCGATCGCCTGCTGCAAAGTCTGACCGTGCGCCAACGCCAAACCAACGCGCCGATTGCGTGACAAATCGCCGGTGGCGGTCAATACCAGATCGCCCAGACCACTCAAGCCCATGAAAGTCTCGGCCCGGGCGCCCAAGGCCACACCCAGACGCGTCATCTCGGCCAGGCCACGGGTGATCAATGCCGCGCGGGCGTTTTGGCCCAGATTCAGGCCATCGCACAAACCAGCGGCAATAGCCAGCACATTTTTGACCGCGCCACCCACTTCCACCCCCACGATGTCGTCATTGGCATAAACCCGCAACGTCGGGCTATGAAATGCCTCCACCAGGGCTTGACGCACCTC
>JADGRK010000191.1 GCA_017880985.1 Rhodoferax sp.
GGTGTGCCACTCGGGTGCCAATCCCAAGACGCCGCAGGGGGACAACTGGAAGTCCAAGCCCACCAAGCAAGCCTGCCTGACCTGTCACGCCAGCCAGCCTGGTTCTACTTGGGAGTCACTGCACAAAGTTGTCGCTGTGGTGCGCTACGGTGCCGCAGCGCAAGCCACGGCGCTACAGAATTCGGACTGTGCCGACTGCCACAAGGTAGGTTCCACGGTTTCTCCGGAGCGCGTGCACTTCAACCAGGTCGAAGCCAACGCTGCCAAGTACAAGATGAATATCGAGAGCGTTGCGTTCAACGACACCGCTGACCACAAGGCGCGCAGCGTCACGGTCAAGTATTTCCTGTCAGACCCGACCCATGGCGACACCGCCTACAAACTTGTGACTGCCGATTGCACTGGTGCGACGGTTCCAGCTTGTGGCAACACGACCAAATTTGGCAACCTGCGCTTCTACCTGGCCTACCAGAACATGGTCGGTCAGTTGGATGCAGTGACCGAATTTTCCGCTTACAACAACGGCGGCAGCAGTGCCAATGCTTACGCCTACACCGGAATCAACGATGGCAGCAACCACTACACGGTGAGCATTCCCGTCCCTGATGACAGCGCGACAGCGGTCGCCAAAGGCACGGCCCGCGTCGTCAGCATTGGCCAGGTTAAAGAACCGATGTTGAGCGCCACCGCATCGACCGATCCGCGGCCCGAAGTGGTGCCCACGGTGCTGGTCAACACGCTGGTGCAGCATACTTACCAAGAGCTCGCCTTGAGCGGCACTTTGCAGCCGCGGCGCACCATTGTTGCCACCGAGAAATGCAACGTTTGCCATGGCGCGCTGGGTGCCACCTCTGGCTCCAACACCCTGGCCAACGCCTTCCACAGCGGTGCCCGCAACATGGTTGAAGCCTGCGTGACCTGCCACGATGCCAACCGGGCATCCTCGGGCAACATGATGACCAATGGGCTCAATCTCTACGAGTCTTACCAGTTCAAACGCATGATCCATGGCATCCACGGCAACGCCAAGCGCGCCTATCCGTTTACGCATGGCAACGCCTTGGTTGGCACCTTTAACAAGGACGGCACATCAACGACTGGTGGCGCTTCGTTAACCGATAGCTGTGGTCGTCCTGTCGGAACCGTTGGTGTCTGTCGCACGCCACCCGGCACCGTCGCAGGGCTTAGCACAGTTGAGAACTACGCCGCCGAGGTGGCTTACCCCGACGCCACCTTGAACTGCAGCGCTTGCCACGTCAACAACTCCTACAAGACCGACTTGAGCCCACTGGGTGCGGTCGTTCAAAAGCCGATTGATCCCGCCACCGGTGTCACCACGACCGATCCCAATGCCTGGCTGGTGATCTCGCCCAAGGCAGCCACTTGTACCTCGTGCCACGATGGCAAAACCGCATCCGGCCAGACCGTGATCAATCACGTGATTCAGTTTGGCGGAGCCACCTTTGGCGACAAGACGCAGGCCGCGGTCGCCTTGCTGCCGCGTGAGACCTGTGATGATTGCCACACCAATGGCGGCTCCAAAAACGTGGACATCGACCACGGTCAGAAATAGCGGTGGGAAAGATCATGAAAGCGTCAGGTTTGGAATCTGTTTTGAAGGGTGTCGGGATGTGTATCAAGCGTTTGATGGCCGTCTTTGGCCTGTGTCTGTTTGGGCTGCTCGGCCCAGCTTGGGCTGACGGTGAAACCGGCGCGGCCGTGTGTGTGACTTGCCACGATGAGGACGATCGGCCCGATATCAGCAAAACTGCGCACGGCTTTTCCGCCGACAAGCGGGTGCCCGATTGCATCAGTTGCCACGGCCCCAGTCCAACCCATGCGAAGAAGCCGCCAGGCGTTCCGGTGCAGCCCCATCCGGATCGGATGTTTACCAGGAAATCAGCGCTGCCCGCCAGTGAGCGCAGCGCCGCCTGCCTGAGCTGCCACGCCAAAGACGCCAAGCGCGCGTTGTGGGCTGGTAGCCAGCATGACGCTGCTGATATTGCCTGCAGTGCCTGCCACAAGATTCATGACAATCACGACAAGGTGCGCGAGCGCGCCACCCAGGCCGAGGTTTGCTACACCTGCCACAAAGAACAGCGCGCCCAGATGAACCGGCCGTCGCACCACCCGGTGCCGGAAGGCAAAATGGTCTGCTCCGATTGCCATAACCCGCATGGCTCGGCCGGCCCCAAGCTGCTCAAGCGCGACAGCGTCAATGACACCTGCTACACCTGCCACGCTGAAAAACGCGGCCCGTTTGTGCACCAGCATGATCCGGTGGCCGAAGACTGCACCAATTGCCACAACGTGCATGGCACTACGATTCCGGCCATGCTCAAGGCCCGTCCGCCGCTGCTTTGCCAGCAGTGCCATACGCCGCACGTGGCGGGTGGCGTGGGGGCGCTAGGTGGCCAGAGCGGCGTGAACATCACCGGGACCACCAGCGGCAAGAACGTGGTCAACCTGTGGCAGGGTCGCAGTTGCCTGAACTGCCACACGCAAATTCATGGTTCCAATAACCCATCGACCGTTAACTCGATGCCACAGCTCATGATGCGCTGAAGTACGGAGAGAAATCATGACTAACTTCCCTACCTCATTCTGCTTTCGTCGCACCCTGCTTGCCGTGGCCGTGTGTGCCGCTTTTTCTCCGGCGCACGCTGAACCCAAGGCGGTTGAAACCATCGTCAGCGTTGGCCTCGGCGCCGTCAGCGGCTCGGCTGAGGACCGCGGGCTGTTTGGCCAGTACAACGGGCTGCACAACGACCGCAATCTGGTCGGCATGCTTGGCATCGATTACAGCCTGCGCAAGCCAGACACCTCGACCTGGGTCGATTTTCGAGGCTCCAACCTGCTCAGTGACACGCGCGAAATGGGCCTGATCTGGAAGAACCCGGGAAGCTGGAAGTTCACCGCCGACTATGGCCAGTTGGTTCACTCTGACCTCAGCACGCTCAACACCGGCCTGCTCGGTGCCGGCTCCGCCACGCCGCAAGTGGTGGCGCTGCCCGCCGGAAGCGGCACCGATACCGAGCTCAAGACCAAGCGGACCAACCTCGGCCTTGGCTTTACCAAGATCATCAGCCCGGCGCTGCAATTCGCCATTGACCTGAAAACCGAAAATAAGGAAGGCTCGCGCTTGTTTGGCATCGGCATGAACTGCCCTTCCACGGTCGCCCCTACCTGTCTTGGCACGCCGGGTGCCAATACCAGCTGGGCCACCTTGATGCTGCCCGAGCCCATCAGCGCCAACCACAGCCAGGTGGAAGCGCGCTTGAGTTACGCGTTAGAAAAACTGCGCTTTAGCGTGGGTTACTACGGCTCTTTCTATCGCAACAGCAATGCGACACTCAGCCCCACGGTGCCTGCCAGTTTGTATAACCCGCTCGGCAGTTTGCAGCCGCTCAACGCCGGTTTGCAGTCGTTGCTGAGTCAGCCCTTGGCTCTGGCACCCGACAACCAGGCGCAGCAGCTTGACCTCAGTGGCAGCTACGACTTTACGCATACAACCCACGCTACCTTCAAGCTCGGCTACACCAGCGCCTCGCAGACCGACGACTTTGCCAATGCCGGTCTGGCCAACGCACCCCTCGGCGTGACCAATCTTGGCGCCAAGGTTGACACCAAGCTGGCCAAAATCGGCCTCACCTCGCGCCCGATCCCGAAGCTTTCATTGCTCGCTGATTTGCGCTATGAGGACAAGAACGACAAGACGCCGATTGCTTATTACGATGCTGAAGGGTTGAGTAACAACAGACCCATCTACACCACCAACCGCGATCTTTCCAGCCGCAAGACCAACGGCAAGCTGCAGGCCAGCTGGCAGTTCACCAGTGACTATCGGGGCACCTTGGGCGCCGACTATGAATCCATTGATCGCGGTGTCTTTACTGCCACCAGTTCGGCCGCAGGCATCAGCGCACTGCGTCAGAATACTGACGAGACCACGGTTCATGCCGAGTTGCGGCGCCGCATGGCTGATTACTTGAGCGGCGCCATCAGCCTATCGAGCAGCCGCCGTAGCGGCTCCAATTGGCTCAAAGACAACAGCGGCCCGGGTGTCACCGAGGTGATCAATCCGGCTGATCTTGCCAACGGCTTCCTGTCCACGGCCATCTTCATGCCAACGCTGGTTGACCGCAAGCGTGACAAGGTCAAGCTGTTTGCCGACTGGCAGGCGAGCGAAAAGCTCAACCTTCAGTTCGGCGTTGAAGGTGGCAAGGACAAGCTCAACAGCCCCAGCAGCTACGGCCTGCAAAACGCGCGCATGAACCAGTTCAGTGTTGATGGGTCTTATGCCCTGTCTGACGCCTGGGCCATTAATGGCAATGTGTTCCGGGGTGTGCAAAGCTTTAACCAGGCGCGCGCGGCGGGCTACCTGATGGCGTTCGAGAACACCAATCTCGGCGCCGCCATTGGCGCCAGCGGCAAAGCCAGCGCCAAACTCGATGTTGGTGTCAACCTGTCTTACATCAATGATCGAAACGTCTATGCCCAGGGGCTCGATAGCTTTGCTGGTGCCGACAGCGTTGCGTTGCTGGCGGCTACCGGGGGCTTGCCCGATGTTGTATTTAGCCAGACCGCCTTGAAGCTGTTTGGCAAGTATGCGCTGGAGAAAGGCGCTTCAGTGCGTCTTGATCTGGTGCATCAGCGCTCCGCCCTGAACGACTGGGCTTGGGGCTATAACGGCGTGCCTTTCACCTATTCCGATGGCACCACCGCGATGCAAAAACCGACGCAAAACGTCAGTTTTATCGGCGTCACCTATGTGTACTTGTTGCCGTAGCCGCCAGCTCTGACACTCGGGAATACCCTTTGCTAATACGGCGAAGTTTGATCCAAAGCAAATCCATCTCCACTGGGCCCATGGACAATCCCAACGTGTAAAGTGTGAGTAAAGTCAAAAATTGGTTTTTTTAACCTTAACGCCCTAGGAGGCTGTAGTGAAAAATTTTGATCTAAAGCGTCAACCGTCCATGCCCTGGACCAAGTTGGCTATGGCGGGCCTGTTGGCCGCCGCCCTCGCCGGCTGCGGCGGTGGTAATGATGGTGCGACTGGCCCCGCCGGTGCCCCCGGCGCGCCTGGCGCAACTGGCCCTGCTGGCAAGGATCTCTCCAGTCAGGTGACGATTAATGCCAACAGCACGACCCCAACGGCTGCTGCTATAGCTGCCTGGCAGGCAATGCAACCGCAGGTCACGGTCAACAGCGTTGCCATCAGTGGCACCCCGGTGGTCAAATTCACGGTTAAAGACGCCGCCGGTCTCCCGATCGTCGGTCTGGGCAATGCAAGTCAAGCTTCTACCGCTCGCATGGCCAGTCTGGCAAATATTTCTTTCACCCTGGCCAAACTGATCCCTGCCGCCAACGGCGAGCCCAGCAAATGGGTCAACTATGGGAT
>JADGRK010000192.1 GCA_017880985.1 Rhodoferax sp.
GGTTTGGCAGTCTGCCACACCTTGTTGAAACCATCCCCGGTTTTGTCGCCGGGCTTGCTGTCTTTGGCCCAAAAGTACACCGGCTTGCCTTTGACCGCCCATTGCCTGGCGCCATCGTCACGCGTGATGACGGTGTAGTCACCCGACGCGCTGTCGGACCCGCTGGCCATCAATGGCGGCCAGTTGGTTGCGCATGGTCCATTGCAAACCGATTTGCCGCTGTCCGCCACGTCTTTGTCAAACGTATAAAGCGTCATGCCGTTGGGGCCAACCAGTACGCCGTCGGCGACCTTTGGCTGGGCAGCAGACAGCGATGCATAACTCCCCAAGACGACCAGCGTCATGGCAATAGTGATCTGAGACCTGGCGCGCGCAGTAAATTTCATGATGAACTCCTGAGTAGATGAACGCAAACAAGTATTTGCAACCGGATAAACACCGGCACGGCTGCGTTTATTCCCTTCAATCGAAAAAACTTAGCGTTGACGCCCTTTCATGGCCCGTTCCACTTCGCGTTTCCCTTCGCGGTCCTTGATGGTGTCGCGCTTGTCGTGTTCGGCCTTGCCCTTGGCCAGGGCAATTTCGCACTTGATCTTGCCGGCTTTCCAGTGCAGATTCAACGGCACCAGGGTGTAGCCTTTTTGTTCCACTTTGCCAATCAGACGCTTGATCTCTTCCCGGTGCATCAAGAGCTTCCTGGTGCGTTGTTTGTCCGGGCTGATATGCGTGGAGGCGGTACCCAGCGGGTTGATCTGCAGGCCGATCACAAACAACTCGCCATTGCGAATCACCACATAACCATCCGTCAACTGGACCTTGCCTTCACGCAGCGATTTGACTTCCCAGCCTTCGAGCACCAGGCCGGCCTCAAAGCGCTCTTCAAAAAAATAGTTGTAGGCGGCCTTCTTGTTGTCGGCAATGCGGCTGGCGGTTTCGGGTTTTTTGGCCATAAAGTTGGTGTGGGTTTGTAAGGGATGCGAACAAGGCTTGCTTACAATCCCGCGCAGACCTCCATTCTATGAAAACTGTAAGCAAGTCCGTCCTCATCTGGTACAGCCCATCTGAAATGTATGTTCTTGTGACGGATGTCGATCAGTACCCAAAGTTCTTGCCCTGGTGCGATCGGGCCCGAGTGGTCGCCGCTGACGCGACCGGCATGACAGCGGAAATCGGTATTTCTTTCGGTGGCATCCGTCAAACCTTCACTACGCGCAATGAACACGTGCCGGACCGTCAGGTGACGATCAAGCTGGTGAAGGGCCCGTTTTCAAGGCTTGATGGGGTGTGGAATTTTGTGCCGATTGGGGATGGCTCGCAGCGAGCTTGCCGGGTGGAGTTGACACTCAACTATGGATTTGACAACGCCGTTCTGAGTAAACTTGTCGGCCCGGTATTCGACAAAATTGCCAGTAGCATGGTGGATGCCTTCGTCAAACGAGCGCAACAGGTTTATGGCGAGTGAAAAGCGCTTGCAGGTAACGGTGGTTTATTCGCCTGCGGCCCGCGATGTGCGGGAAGTCATCCTGTTTCTGGCCCCTGGCAGTACTGTATTGCAAGCTCTGCAAGCCAGTGGATTGCTGCAACTTTTCCCCCTGATTGACCTGCAAACAACAGTTGTGGGCGTTTGGGGTCGCAAAGCGAGGTTGAATCAGGTGCTTCGAGCAAATGATCGGGTCGAGATCTACCGGCCGCTCACGGTGGACCCGAAGGTGGCGCGGCGCGAGCGTTTCCTCAAGCAGGGGGTACGCACCGCCGGGCTGTTTATCAAAAAACGAGCGGGCGCAAAAGCCGGTTACTGAACGGGCAGTGGCGCTGACTACTGGCAGTCGGAACTGATGATGGACTGAATGCGTTGCATCTCGGCGGCACGCGCGGCGTCATCCAATATCTCGCGTTCACCTTTTTCGTTAAATCGGGCCATGCGCACGCCGGAATCAAAGCCGGCTTTAGCTTGCTTGGCGCGGGCGCAGTTTTCGACCCTGGCTTTCAGGACTCTTTCTTCTTCCTCTTTGTGTTTTGCGACTTGCGCTTCTTCGGCCTTCTTCTTCTTTGCAGCCAGCTCTTTATCAACGCCGCTGAGTTTGGGGACACTGGCGGCGTCCTGTGCTGCCGACGCCCCAGCGATCGTGGTAATCGCCTTCGTTGCCCGTGAATCTGTAGCAGGTTGATTGCCAGGGCGTTTTAAAATATTTTTTTCCGGCACATCGGCCGGTGGTGCGCGGTCGCTAAACACCCGTCGCCCGTCCTTATCGGTCCATTGCCACTGTGCCAGCGCGATGATGGACGTCAAGCCAACGGCGCAGATCAAAAAATATCGAAAAATTCTCATTGGGGGAGTTTAGCGCGCAGTTATCCCGGCCGTCTGGTGAACGCTGCCGTTGGGCTGTTTTTTGTCACCTTTGAGGTATCAAATGGGTCCCAAATGCACGGGTACAATCTGCCATTTGGAGCTTAGACCATGCGCCTGATCGGCAAAGCGCTCACCTTCGACGATGTCTTGTTGGTGCCAGCGTACTCCCAAGTCCTGCCCAAGGACACTTCCCTCGCTACTCGTTTTACCCGCAACATCGCACTGAATTTGCCCTTGGTGTCGGCCGCCATGGATACCGTCACCGAAGCGCGGCTGGCGATTGCCATTGCGCAAGAAGGCGGTATCGGTATCGTCCACAAAAACATGACTCCGCAACAACAGGCGGCCAAAGTCGCCAAGGTCAAACGCTACGAATCTGGCGTGCTGCGCGACCCGGTGGTGATTACACCGCAGCACACCGTGCGCCAGGTGATTGACCTGTCGGCGCAACTCGGTGTCTCGGGTTTTCCGGTGTGCGATGGTGGCAAGGTGGTAGGTTTGGTGACCGGGCGCGACCTGCGTTTTGAGACCCGCTATGACCTGCCGGTCAGCCACATCATGACGCCCCGCGAGAAGCTTATCACGGTGCCTGATGGCACGACCATCACGCAAGCCAAAGTGCTGCTAAATCAGTATAAGATTGAAAGGCTGCTGGTGGTCAACGATGCGTTCGAGCTCAAGGGCCTGATTACGGTCAAGGACATTACCAAGCAAACCAGTTTTCCGAACGCAGCGCGCGACGCTCAAGGAAAATTGCGCGTCGGCGCCGCAGTGGGCGTAGGCGAAGGTACTGAGGAGCGGGTTGAGGCCCTAGTGCGCGCCGGTGTTGATGCGATTGTGGTGGACACGGCGCACGGCCACAGCAAAGGCGTGCTGGACCGGGTGCGTTGGGTCAAACAAAACTATCCTCAGGTCGAAGTGATTGGTGGCAACATTGCCACCGGTGCCGCAGCGCTGGCGCTGGTCGAAGCCGGTGCCGACGCGGTCAAGGTGGGTATTGGCCCGGGTTCCATTTGCACCACCCGCATCGTGGCCGGTGTCGGTGTACCGCAGATCATGGCGATTGACAGCGTTGCTACCGCCCTCAGGGGTACCGGCGTACCTTTGATTGCCGACGGCGGCATCCGTTTTAGCGGCGATATCGCCAAAGCGATTGCGGCCGGCGCCAGTACAGTGATGATGGGCGGCATGTTTGCCGGCACTGAAGAAGCCCCCGGTGAGGTGATTTTGTTCCAGGGCCGCAGCTACAAGACCTATCGCGGCATGGGCTCCATTGGGGCCATGCAGCAGGGCAGTGCTGACCGCTATTTTCAGGAGTCCAGCAGCGGCAACCCGAACGCCGACAAGCTGGTGCCCGAGGGCATCGAGGGTCGCGTTCCCTACAAGGGCTCAATGGTTTCTATCATCTATCAAATGGCCGGTGGCCTGCGTGCCAGCATGGGCTACTGCGGCTGCGCGACGATTGAAGAGATGCAGAATAAATCCGAGTTCGTCGAGATCACAACCGCAGGCATCCGCGAAAGCCATGTGCATGACGTACAAATTACCAAAGAAGCACCTAATTACCGGGCGGACTGATCTGCCAAGCCATGCATCAAAAAATTCTCATCCTCGACTTTGGCTCCCAAGTCACCCAGTTGATCGCGCGGCGTATTCGAGAGGCCCATGTTTTTTGCGAAGTTCACCCTTGTGACGTGACGGACGATTGGCTACGCGCCTATGCCCGGGACGGTAATCTCAAGGGCATCATCCTGTCCGGCAGCCACGCCAGTGTTTACGAAGAGACCACTGACAAAGCGCCGCAAGCGGTGTTTGAACTGGGTGTACCGGTGCTGGGCATTTGTTACGGCATGCAAACCATGGCGCACCAGCTCGGTGGCGTCGTGCAAAGCGGGCACCAGCGCGAGTTCGGTCACGCCGATGTGCGGGCACACGGTCACACCCAGCTGCTCGAAGGCATTCAGGACTACAAAACGTCCATGGGCCACGGCATGTTGCAGGTCTGGATGAGCCATGGCGACAAGGTCACCGAGTTGCCGCACGGCTTCAAGCTGATGGCCAGCACCGACAGCTGTCCGATTGCCGGCATGGCCGACGAAGAACGCCGCTTTTACGGTGTGCAGTTTCATCCTGAAGTCACCCACACCAAGCGTGGTGCGGCGATTCTGGAGCGCTTTGTACTGGATATCTGCGCTACCCGACCCGACTGGATCATGGGGGACTACATCAGCGAGGCGGTGGAACAAATCCGCGCCCAGGTCGGCACCGAAGAAGTGATTCTGGGTCTGTCCGGCGGTGTCGATTCATCGGTGGCAGCGGCGCTGATCCACCGTGCCATTGGGGACCAGCTCACCTGCGTCTTCGTTGACCATGGCTTGTTACGCCTGAATGAAGGCGATCTGGTGATGGAGATGTTTGTCGGCAAGCTGCACGCCAAGGTGATTCGGGTCGATGCCGCCGACCAGTTTTTGGGGCACCTGAAGGGCGTGAGTGAGCCTGAAGCCAAACGCAAGATCATTGGCCGCGAATTTGTCGAAGTGTTCAAGGCCGAGGCGGGCAAACTCAAAAACGACCAGTCGCGCCACGTCGCCTGGCTGGCGCAGGGCACGATCTACCCGGACGTGATCGAGTCGGGCGGCGCCAAAAACAAAAAAGCCGTCACCATCAAGAGCCACCACAACGTCGGTGGCTTGCCAGAGCAACTGGGTCTCAAATTGCTGGAGCCGCTGCGCGAGTTGTTCAAGGACGAAGTGCGGGAACTGGGTGTCGCACTGGGTTTGCCATACCACATGGTCTACCGGCATCCGTTCCCGGGACCGGGTCTGGGGGTGCGGATTCTGGGTGAAGTCAAAAAGGAATACGCTGACTTATTGCGCAAGGCCGATGCCATCTTTATCGAAGAGCTGCGTAACTTCATCGATGAAGACAGTGGCAAGAGCTGGTACGACCTGACCAGCCAGGCGTTCACCGTGTTTTTGCCGGTCAAGA
>JADGRK010000193.1 GCA_017880985.1 Rhodoferax sp.
ATCAAGACCAGCGCGCCGCCATAGGGAATGATCCATTGGTTACGCACCTGGCGCCAGGCCTCACCCGCATTGGTCAAACGCGAGCCGGGGTACTGCACAAACGGCTGAATCAGCACCCCGGCTTCGGGCGCTTCAGACTTTGGCAGACTGCTGTAGCCGGCCACACCGGAGCCGACCTGACGCCACATGGGGGCGTTGTTGCCCGGCTGCACCCGGGCGCGTTCGCCATTGGTTTGCGTGGCGTAACCAGGATCCTGGCTGGCATCCGGTTTGACCTCAAGAATATTCTGACTCTTGATGGCACCCGCATCAGCCGGTGCCGCTTGCGTGGTCGGCACCGCAGCCACTGGCGCGGGAGCAGGGCTGCCTTGCGCCCACACATCACCCCACGACAACACCAGCGTCAGTGAAACAACAGAGGCTACAGACAGGACGTTTTTCATCTTGGCCTCCAGCTCAGTTCATGCGGGTGTAGTCGTTCTGGCCGTACTGGTTACGCGCTTTAAGTTGCGACTCCCAACTGGCTTTGTCACCTTGCTTCCAATCCTTGTTGGCAAACGCTTTGCCGGTACCGGTGTAGGCGGAGGCATCCCGCTTGCTGGTTTGTAGCGCCTGTGGTTTTTCGCCGCAGGCGCTCAGGGCCGCAAACATCATCACTGCAAACAATATGCGTTTCATGATTTCGCTCCTTCAGGTGCAGCAACGCCCGGCTGCCCGGCTTGCTTCGAACCATACGCCGTGCCCCAACCCCAGACTTCTGCGCCTTTGCCGCGCTTGAGCACACGGTTGCGGAAAATATCAGCGACCACATCGCCGTCACCGGCGATCAAGGCCTTGGTCGAACACATTTCGGCGCACACCGGAAGCTTGCCTTCGGCCAGCCGGTTGCGGCCATATTTCTCGAACTCGGCCTGACTGCCGTTGGCCTCCGGGCCACCAGCACAGAAGGTGCATTTGTCCATCTTGCCGCGCACACCAAAATTACCCTGCGACGGAAACTGCGGCGCGCCAAACGGGCAGGCGTAAGAGCAGTAGCCGCAGCCAATGCAAACGTCCTTGTCGTGCAGGACCACGCCTTCGTCGGTGCGATAAAAACAGTTCACCGGGCAGACCGCCATGCAGGGCGCATCGCTGCAATGCATGCACGCCACCGAAATCGATTTTTCGCCCGGTATTCCATCGTTCAGGGTCACCACGCGGCGGCGATTCACACCCCAAGGAACTTCATGCTCGTTTTTGCAGGCGGTGACGCAACCATTGCACTCAATGCATCGCTCGGCATCACAAACAAATTTCATACGTGCCATACAAATCTCCTCTAATCAATTGGGGTTTCAGGCTCGTTCAACGTTGCAGACGGTGGTTTTGGTTTCCTGCATCATGGTCACGCTGTCATAGCCATAGGTGGTGGCCGTGTTGATGGCCTCACCGCGCACGATCGGAGCCGCACCATTGGGGTAATAGGCCAGCATGTCAGCGCCCTGCCAGCGACCGGAGAAGTGAAACGGCAGGAACACCGTATCGGGACCAACACGCTCGGTCACCATCGCCTGCACATTCAGGCGTGCACCGGTGGGCGTGGAAACCCAGGCGCGCTCGCCATTGCGAATGCCTTTGTCCGCCGCCACCTTGGGATTGATCTCGATGAACATTTCCTGCTGCAACTCGGCCAGCCAGGGGTTGGAGCGGGTTTCCTCGCCACCGCCTTCGTATTCCACCAGACGACCCGAGGTCATGATGAACGGGAACTTCTCGTGCACTTTGTCGGCGACGTTCTTATCCTGAACGGTCTTGAACAAGGTCGGCAGACGCCAGAACGCCTTCATGTCGTTGTGCGTCGGGTACTTGGCGACCAGGTCCGGGCGAATGCCGTACAAAGGTTCGCGGTGCTGCGGGATCGCGTCGGGGAAGTTCCACACCACGGCACGCGCCTTGGCGTTGCCAAACGGATGACAACCATGCACTTTCAAGACCACCCGTTGGATACCACCGGATAGATCGGTCTTCCAGTTCTTGCCTTCGGCTGCCGTCTTTTCGACGTCAGTGAGATCATCCCACCAGCCCAGCTTCTTCATCAACACGTGATCGAACTCGGGGTAGCCGGTGGTGATGTCGGCACCTAGCGAATGCGAACCGTCCTCCGCCAGCAGATTGACGCCTTCACGCTCGACGCCAAAATTGGCACGGAAGTTGCCACCACCCTCCATCACGTGTTTGGAGGTGTCGTACAGGTTGGGCGAGCCCGGATGTTTGAGTGCCGCGTTGCCATAACAAGGCCACGGCAAGCCAAAATAATCACCGGTGAAGTCGTAGCCGGTTTCCTTGTCTTTACCACCCTTGGCTTTGAGCGTTTTCACGTCAAACAGATTCATGTTGCGCATATGCGCTTTCAGGCGCTCCGGGCTTTGGCCGGTGTAGCCGATGGTCCAGACCCCGGCATTGATCTCGCGCAGGATGTCTTCTGGCATTGGCTCATCCATGCCATGCACCTTTTGCATCTTGTAATTCTTTGACAGCTCTTTGCCAAAACCGAGTTTCTCAGCGAGCTGATGCATGATCATGTGATCGCTGCGACTTTCCCACAGCGGCTCAATGACTTTTTCACGCCACTGCAAGGACCGGTTGGAGGCAGTGACCGAGCCGCTGGTTTCAAACTGGGTGGCCGCGGGCAGCAAATACACCGCGCGATTCGGGTTCAAGTCTTCGGGCTTGCCGGGCATGGCGGCCATTGCGGCCGTGGCCGACGGATACGGATCCACCACCACCAGCAAATCAAGCTTGTCCATGGCGCGCTTCATTTCCAGGCCACGGGTTTGCGAATTGGGTGCATGGCCCCAGTAAAACACACCGCGCAGGTTCGAGTCCTGGTCGATCAGCTCGTTTTTCTCCAGCACACCGTCAATCCAGCGCGACACGGTGATGCCCGGCTTGCTCATCATCTCCGACGTTGCAAACTGCTTTTTGATCCACTCAAAATCAACGCCCCACACCTTGGCAAAGTGCTTCCAGGAACCCTCCACGATGCCGTAGTAGCCCGGCAATGAATCGGGATTCGGGCCCACGTCAGTGGCGCCTTGCACATTGTCGTGACCGCGGAAGATGTTGGTACCGCCACCACTCTTGCCCACATTACCCAATGCCAATTGCAAAATGCACGACGCACGCACCATGGCATTGCCAATCGTATGCTGGGTCTGGCCCATGCACCAGACCAGCGTGCTGGGGCGGTTGTCGCTCATCATTTTGGCCACGCGCAGCACCTGCTCTTCCTTGACGCCACAAGCTTCTTCCACCTTGTCGGGCGTCCACTTGGCCATCACATCCAACTTGACCTTGTCCATGCCATAGACCCGGTCGTTGATGTATTGTTTGTCTTCCCAGCCGTTCTTGAAGACGTGGTACAGCACCCCAAAAAGGAACGGAATATCCGAGCCCGAGCGGATCCGCACAAACTCATCGGCCTTGGCTGCCGTGCGGGTAAAGCGCGGGTCCACCACAATCATCTTGGTGCCGCTTTCCTTGGCGTGCAGCATGTGCAACAAGCTCACCGGATGGGCCTCGGCCGCGTTCGAGCCAATGTACAAGGCGCACTTGCTGTTTTGCATGTCGTTGTACGAATTGGTCATGGCACCATAGCCCCAGGTGTTGGCCACACCGGCCACCGTGGTGGAGTGGCAAATGCGCGCCTGGTGGTCGCAGTTGTTGGTACCCCAGAAGCTGACAAACTTGCGCATCAAGTAAGCCTGTTCGTTATTGTGCTTGCTTGATCCGACAAAATACACGCTGTCCGGGCCGCTGGCCTTGCGCAGCTCCTGCATCCTGACCGTGATTTCAGTCAATGCAGTATCCCAACTAATGCGCTGGTACTTGCCACCCACCAGTTTCATCGGGTAGCGCAGACGGTATTCGCCGTGACCATGTTCACGCAAGGCCGCCCCCTTGGCGCAATGCGCGCCCAGGTTGATGGGCGAATCAAACACCGGCTCCTGGCGCACCCAGACACCGTTCTCGACTACCGCATCAACGGCACACCCGACCGAGCAGTGGGTGCACACCGTGCGCTTGATCTCGATCTTGCCGTCACCAATGGCCACCGTAGCTTGCGCCGCGCCAGCCTTTTTGACCAGCGTGAGTTGCGAAGCCGCCAGCCCGACCCCGACACCCAGGCCGGAGCGCCGCAAGAACGCGCGTCGATCCATGGTCGGCAGCGTCTGAGACAAACCGCGACGCAGACTGTGTACGAATGGGGAACGGGCAACGGTGTCGGATGAACCCGATTTTTTAGTCAGCAACATGGAACTCTCCAAAGTCGGCGTGATTCAGCACTGAATCAGCCTAAATCAGTGTGGTGGTGAAAAATCAGACAAGCGCGGTCTTGTAATACTGCTTGACGTGGGCGCTTAAAGAGTAGCCACCGCCTTTTTCGGGCGCAGGCTTCAGAACCTCAACCACCGGCGCTGGCGCCCGGGTCTTTAACAAGCTAGCCGAGGCGACGGCCGCGCCTGCTACGGATGCAGATAGAAAAAATCCTCGGCGCGAGGCTCTGGGCTGGCTATTCGGCATGATGGTCTCCAACGGATGTAACTCTTATGCAATACTTTTCATAGTGTATGCAGAACTGAGCTGCCCCACAATGAAAACCAAACTTTTTCGAGCTAGGACAAACCCGATGCATGGTTCACGTTGACTGACAGCGCATGAGCTCAACCCGCCACGCCGCGAGCGTCAAGCCAGCATGTCAAAGCCCTGGGTTTCAACACCCATAAAAGCCCGGGTGAGTTCGGCCAGAGCAGCATAAAAACGGGCTCTGGGGTGCTTCTGGATGTCACCGCACATCATCAGCACCCAAGGCTGCAGGTGAGTTGAAAAGAATTCACGCTGATGCGTCAGATTGGTCACAGCCATATCTTCACCGGCAATCAGGTAGCGCATCACCTCACACAGGTAGGCAATGTGGTCTTCGGTCTCGGACATGGCTTCATCGCGCGCCAGCCCCAGGCGGTTAAGTTCCGTGCGCAGTCGTGCCAGTGGCTTTTCATTCAAAAAACCGCTCAGGTAATGTGAGCCATACAGATAGACCTCAGGTTTGCCAACACCACCAAACAAGGCTTCGTACTCGGCAGCAATGGCGACATCTGTCATGTCGCGCGCCACACCCACCAGTGCCCGCCAGGGTTCTTCAAGAAATGCGCCGGCAGCCGGCGCTTCAGTCGCCGCCAGACGCAGATTTGCTATGAGTTCAGGAGCTGACTGCGCATAGTACATGAGCGCTAGAAGCCCATAAAGCTCTGATCGTGCGGTTTCTTCGTCAAGCCCGCTGCCGGGCGCTATGTTA
>JADGRK010000001.1 GCA_017880985.1 Rhodoferax sp.
ATGACGCAATTCACGTGAAAAATACCAGTTCGGCATTGTTGCGTTGGGATGATTTTCAGTTTGGCCAATGCGATTGAGCGAACCTAAACCCTATAGACAATCAATTTTTTAATGGAGACAAGACATGAAAAAAGAAGTTAACGAAATCCCCCGGCGCAGCTTTATCAAGCTGAGTGGTGCCGTTGCGTCACTGGCGGCGGGAAGCATGGTCAGCCAGACGGCTCAAGCGGCCGATGCGCCAAAAAATCACATGATCGGCGCCGGAGTCGCAGCTGATTTGCCCAAGGCCAAGGGCCCACGCCTGGTGGTGGTGGGTGGCGGTGCTTCCGGGCTGACTATCGCCAAGTACGCCAAGAAAGAATATCCAAAATTCGACGTGGTCATGGTCGAGAAACGCGACATGTACTCGTCCTGTTTTTTAAGCAATCTGTTGTACTCCAACGTGATCAACCTGGAGTTTCTGGCCGACCATAGCTTTCTGGACGCGGCAAAAAACAACAAGTACACTTTCTTCAACGCAACCTGCATCGGACTCGATCGCAGCGCGCGCAAGCTCTACACTGACCAAGGCGAAATTGCTTATGATTTTCTCGTGATCGCACCGGGCATCAGCTACGATTATTCCCGGATTGGTGTCAAGGACGCGGAAACAGAAACTGCGTTGCGCACGCAGTATCCAGCCGGCTTTACCATGCCCACTGAACATATATCGATTCGCAAGAAAGTCCATGAATTCGAGAGCGGCACGTTCGTCCTGAATGTGCCTGGCGGCAATTACCGCTGTTTGCCGGCGCCCTACGAGCGCGCCTGCATGATTGCCTCCTACTTCAAGAAAAACAAGATCAAAGCGAAAGTTCTGCTGCTGGACCACAATCCCGAAATTACCATCAAAGCCAAGGGCTTCCATGCCGCTTTTAATGAGCTGTACAAGGACTACATCATTTACAAGCCATCGATCGAGATCAAGGGCGTGGATCTCGAAAAACGTCTGATCAAGACTGATTTTGACAGCTTTGGTTTTGATGATGCCGCCATCTATCCGGGGATTCGCGCCTCAAGGTTAATAGAGCAATTGGGACTTGTCGATCCAAAAAGTCTGCAAAAAGAAGCACTGATTGACACGCTCAAATACAACGTGATTGGTGACGAGCGCGTGTATGTAACCGGGGATTCGCGGCCACATCCTTACTCCAAGAGCGCCAATACCTCCAATACCGAAGGGAAGTATGTCGCGAAAGTGCTCGCAGCGCGGGCTCAGGGCAAGGATATCGACTGGTATAGCCCGGAAACCATCTGTTTTTCGCTGGTCAATGCCGATCCACTAGAGGGTATTTCCGTCGATGCAACCTATGCCTACGATGCAAAAACAAAGGCTTTCTCGTTCTCCAAAGATACCAAGATGTTCGAGGATCGCGATCAGGTCAAAGGGCGCGGCACATTGTCTTGGGCAGAAGCCCTACACCGGGATCTTTTTGCGTAACACCCATGCATCGAGGGGGCAACCCCCCTCTTGAATGCACCAGGAGAAAAACATGGATCGACGGCGTTTAATCAAAATTTGCAGCGTAACGGCTGCGCTTGCGGGGATTCGAGGGGGGGCGCTTGGCTCAGCCAATGCGGCCGAGCTTAAAGAATACAAGCGCGTGAAGCTGGTGGACGACAAGGGTCAGGCGATCAAAATCAAGACCCTGTCCACCAAGGAGGCGTATATTTTTCACTACCCCTACAAGGGCACGCCGTGTTTCCTGATCAATCTCCCAAACAAGGCGGTGGCTGGAGAAAAATTGACCACAGACGACGGGGAATACACTTGGGAAGGTGGCGTCGGCCCCGAAAGTCGTGTGGTGGCTCTGACCGCGATTTGCGCCCATCAACTGGCCTATCCGACCCGTGAGCACACCTCGATTAGCTATTACCCACCCGGCGAAAATCCAGACCCGCAAAGAGCGGGTCAGATCGTGTGTTGCGAGCACGCCAGGGTTTTTGACCCGGCGCACGGCGGCAAGATGATCGCCCACAACAAAGTGACTCAGCCCTTGGCCGCAATTCGGCTGGAATACGACCCGGGCAAGGACGAGTTGTACGCATCAGGTGTGTATGGTGCCGAGCGCTTCGACGACTTCTTCAAAGCCTATAAGCAGGAGCTGATCAAAGAATATGGCCCAGGAGTCGCCAAAGAGGAAGCCGTCGATAGCGCCGCAGTCGTATTGCTATCAAAGTATTCAGCAATTCGGGATATGTGTTAGCTTGCCGGCTTCTGCGGAAGCCGCAGCGCAATCGTGTTCCTGTGGATTCGGTGATGGAGCAGGCTATTTAAGTCTATCGTTTGCGCCAAAAACAAACTTGCGGGGACAATTGATTGCGTGTTTCGCCTTTTTGAATCCGATGGAACTGATATACGACATCGACGAGACCAACTTTGACGAGCGGGTGCTTGCCCGTTCGGATGAAGTACCCGTGCTGCTGGACATTGGCGCCGAATGGTGTAGCCCATGTCGGGTGTTAGGGCCGATGTTGGATCAACTGGTCAGGCAATACGACGGCAAATTCTTGCTGGCAAAGGTCGATGCTGACGAAAACATGCGCATCGCCGGTCGGCATCAGGCAAAAGGTTTCCCGACGGTGATTGCCTACAGCCACGGCCAAGCCGTTGACCGATTTCACGGCATGCAAACTGAAGGCTTTCTGCGCCGTTTTCTGGACAAGCTGATTGCGCTGCATGCGGCCAAACCCGATCTCGGCACGCTAGATATGACCGACTGAAAAGTCACCCGAACCAACACCAACATGAGGTACTTACGATGAACTTGCCAGAACGCGACGGCGATGGTTACCTGACCGACATGGGCACGTGGACTGAAGAGGTGGGTCGCGCCATGGCTCAGGCTGACGGGTACGACCTTGATGATGTCAAGTGGTCGCAAATCTTGAAGGCCCGCGCCTACTACGAAGAGTTTGGCAGCGTTCCCCCGATTAGAAAATTTGCAAAATACCTGGGGGAAGACCAAACCAAAGTGTTCAAACTCTGGATGACGGGCCCGATGAAGCCCATCACCAAGTACGGTGGTCTTCCAAAGCCGACGGGCTGCGTTTAGCGTCGATGCCCGCTGTCAGATGTAGTGTTTGGATGCCCGTCGCCGCCCTGGCAACGCTTTTTGAATGATGACACCGCGCACAGCTGCCAGATCGGGAATCGGTGCATCGGCAAAAGCCGGGTTCAGTGGGTGCAACACCCAGCCGATGGTGGCGCGCAGCAGTTGCCTGAAAGTCCATTCCTCTTGATGCCAAGCCAGCACGTAGGAACCGTCTTTGGTTAAGCCCTCCGGCTCGATGATGATGATTTCACCTTCCAGAAACTCTGGAGCCATGCTGTGTCCAAGCACCATCAGCGCAAAAGACTCGCCGCCTGCACAGTCGGGCAGCAGCGTGCCGGGTGCCGGGTTTGACGCATCGGCATAGGCGGCTGCGGCGGGGATGGAACTTGGTGGATGCATGTCTGATCGGTCCTCAGGGGCAACAAATCACAGCACCAGGGTAAAAATTTGGGCTGCTGCCACGCCTGACGAACGCAAGTCTTCATGCAATGTGCGGATGAAGTCGGCAGGCCCAGCCAAATAAAAGTCGCAATCAATGCCAAACAGGTCAGCTCGCATCGCCTGCGCAATCTGCCACGCGCCCAGCGAGGCATCCGCTTGCGTCACCAATTCATATTCAAACTGGTCCAATGCCTCAGACCAGGCTCGGCATTGGTTGCTGAAAAAATGACCGTCGCTGCGCGTCGCGAGCCAGAAAAGCGAAAGAGAAGGTGCATCATCGAGCGACAGGGCCTGCTCGATCAAGCTTTTGACGGGTCCAAAACCACCGTCACAGGCCGCAAATACCAAGGGTCGATGCCCGCCTGCCAACACAAATTCACCTGTCGGTCCCAAGACGGTGACGATTGTTCCGGGTTGAATGTCGCCATCAAACAAGCACCGGGCAAACCCATCAGCCTCATCCCGGCTAACAAAAAACAGCAAATTGTGATCGTCACAGGGGCAACTGGCGATCGGGTAAATGACGTGGACATCGTCTTGCCCAGGCATTGTCCAACCCAATTGCACCGACTGACCGGCCAGAAAACGCAGTCGATGGGTACGTGGGGTCTGCAGGTGCAACAGGCGGGTGTCGGGTGCCAGCACAGTCAATGCGCGCACCCGAGTTGAAATGTGCTGCTCCGGGATGTCTTGAGGACCACTGGCTTCAAGCAACTCCAGCGTCAGTTCACTGCTGGCCGCTGTATGGCAGCACATCAGGACGTATCCTTGGGACTTTTCGGTTTCTGACAGGGTGTAGTCGAAGTGCTGTGTCTTGGCGACCTCGCCAGAAATCACGCGAACCTTGCACATGCCACAACTGCCATTGCCACAACCATAGTTGAGTTTGAGTCCTGAGTGCAAACCTGCCTGCAACAGATTGGCACGGCCCTCCACGGCAAACTCATGTCCACTGGGTCGCACCGTGACCTGTGCCGTCATCACCTTGAGCATATCGTCCATGACTTCCAGCATGTTGACCGAATCGGTGGCCAGCGCTTGCGCGAGCCCTTGGGTGATCTGCTGTTCCAGTGCAAGCCAATTGGCCGCACCAGGTTGTTGGGCAAGTTGTTGCCTCGCCTCTTTTTGCAGCCTGATGACCAGCGCATGGTAACGCTGCAGATGCCGGCGCACGTCGGCGAGTTCCTGACTTTGCGCAAACAAGCGTTGCGCCAACACTTCCTGGCTTGGCAACAGCCGCTCACGCACCCGTTTGCCAAAGGCTTCATCGCGAATCTTGACCACCCGCTCAAGCATCCCGGACTCTTCCAGCCGAGCATCGGGGTAGAGCCGCAGCAAGACGTCGGTTGAGACCCAGCCGTCATTCAAAACCAAGGTGCCATCGCGCACCTGCTGCTGCAATACGCCGCGTGCCACCCCCAGTAACTGAGCGGCGCGCCAAACGCTGACTTGGTGGCTCATGATACGCTATAGTTTAAATAGCTGCCAACGCCCGTCAAAGAATGACTACAGGCATTTTTAGCATTATTCTCAACGGCTCTGACAGAGTCCTGGACTTGCGTTGGCTTGACGATACGATCCAGATAGCGTGCGCGATACAGCAGTCGGGGCTGACTCGGATCGTCGTCGAAGCCCGCGCGGTTATGCAGCACGTTGTTACAGACCAGTCCCATGCCGGGCTGTAGCCGCAAGCGAACGATGTGAGATGAGTCGTTTGACAATAACTGCTCAAGAAAGCCCACCGCATCCCGTGTGGCCGTATCGCCTTTCCATAGCACGCTACGGGTACGGGCCGTGTAGCGCATATGCAACTCACCAGTTTGTGCGTCCACCGAGAACACCGGTCCGGCCTGCTCAGCGCGGGCGATGCCGTCTTCGTCCAGCCGCTCCGGAATGGTCATGGCCTGCGGAGCCATCAGCGCGCGCACCCAGTCGGGATTGGCGTCTCTTATAGCGATGTACGCCATTTCATGATCCATCAAGGCAGTCTCACCGCCGTGGCTGGCCTGGCGCACGCAATGCAAGGTCATGGCCCGAATTTGGCGCGTTTCGGGGTGGTAGTAGCCGTCGGTGTGCCACTTGATAGGTCGGTTGGTGTACGGAATGAAGGCGGCGCGGTCGCCCACCGGCCTGGACACGGCAATCCGAGAGATACCGTCTTCGTCGGCCAACCAGTTGCCATCAAGCCGGTGCGAGCCCAGTTGACTGGCTAACTGCCGGGCAATATCTTTGTCTTCGGCATGAGCCGGGCTGCGGTAAATGGCCATATTGCTGCTTGCGCATCGCTCCAGCAAGGCTTGGCGCTCACGGGTCTGCAGCGCTCTTGGGTCTGCCACATCGACAATCAAATCGGATGCCTGCCGCGGCTGACACGCCAATTTGGCATCACGCCAGCGTTGGTAGGCGGTGGGGCAGGCAAGGTCAAATGGGGTGGTCATGGCGTGGCGTGAAGTCAGTCGCCAGAGGCACCACTGCGGGCAGCGCGGGGTGGTCTTGGCTCGGTGGATAGAACGCCGTGCATGCCGCGTTGAAGCGTCTCCAGCGCATCGGGCACTTCACTGGCCATGATTTGATCAACCACCCAACGCTGGTCCTTTTGCGGCATGATGGCTTCAATGCGATGCCCGAAATAACGCATGAACGCAAAGTCAGGGCCGTCGGGGCCATAGTCAAAATCGGCGTAATGATCGGCCAATTGGTTGAACAAGTCGATGAATCGGTCACTGTGCGTGGGCTCACTCGCAGGCGGCACACCCAGCAGGCTGTCTTCGTTTTCCTGCAACACCTGTGCCACGCGCAGCACCAGTGCAGTCATGAATTCGGTGCGCGAAGGTGCGTCCATACGTTCATACGCCATGCGATCAAGGACCTGGATCAAAAACACCAACACCTCACCCGTAAACGCAAAGTATTGCGGCCCCACTTCAATGTCAAAACGCGCTGTTCGCATCTGCTTGAGCATGTTTTGCGCCGCACGCCAGGTGATGAAAGCCATGGCACTGGCGGTTTGCTGCGGGGTTTTGGGAGTGGTGCTCTGAAACCACTGACTCTTGATTCTCATGATTTACGATGTGTTGGGGACAGAGCTGGTTCGCTTCGCGTAACTGCGGTCTGTCCCGCAAAGCTTCAATACCCGCCCTTGCCCAAGGGCTGCGGCAACGCGGCTACTTTGGGACCTTGCTTGGCTGGCCCGATGGGGAACAGGTCATAGAGATACTTGCTGTCCACCTCGGGACGAATCTCAGTCATGCCCTTGAGCATGTTGCGAAAACTGGGGGTATGGCCGTGCTCGCGGTATTGGTTACGCAGGTAGTTCACGACTTCCCAGTGCGCATCGGTCAAAGTAATGTTTTCAGCCTGTGCAATCACCCGCACAGCTTCATCGTCATACAGCGGTTCCAGCAAAAAACCCTGTTCATCGGCTTCATATTCAGTGCCGTTAATGTTGTAGCCCATCTAACGTCTCCATTTCAGTTAAAAAATCTGTTTACACCGCTGCCGCGGACTTGTGAGGTATAAAAATCCCGCAACCAAGCAGTCGATGGCGTCCGATACCCTTGTGTTGCAAGCGCAGTGATTGATCCGGTGGCAGAGCATGCAACATCAGGCTAAAAGTGTTCACGACCCCATCTGTCACGCTCAGCACTTGACGTTTGCCACAAACCCGCTCGCCGCCAATGCCCAGTTCAGCCAGCTCGCGCTCCGCCGCTGCCATGAAAACCACTTCATTCTCACTGTCTGCGGCTACCTTGTATGCATACAAGGTCGTGTGCGGTTGCAGTTCCCGCAGGTGTGCGGTCCCGAGGTGCAGCCGCTGGCCTGCCACCATCAGGTCTAGACCGGCCAGCGTACTCAATTCTTGTGCACGCTGGGTTGGCACCCGCAGTAACAATAGCGAACGCCGGGACAGCAAAGCCGGACTGTCGCTGCCAGGCACGAGCTTGATTGGATGGATGCCGACGTGGGCATCCGTCTCTAGCCAAGGCATTTGCAGGCACAAAGTCTGCCTTAACTCGTGGGCATGGTCGCGCGCCAGATATTGCCCCTCAATTGGAAAAACGACGTCAACCGCTTCATCATCCTCATTTTGAACCTGCGTCATGATTAATCCACCATGGGCGGTTGCGTCGGCGCTTGAGTTTGCGCCCAGCGCAGCAATGCCTCGCCCCAAAGCCGTGCCGATTGGGGGTCAATTTCAAATACAGTGAAACGGCTTTTTTCGCGAATGCGCGTACGCAGCAAGCTCATGCCACCGCCAGCGTAGTCCAATTGCTGCAATTCGATAACCTGCCCGCCCAGGGGAATGATCAATTTTTCAAGCGGCGTAATGGTGGTCATAGTGCCTGTATTTTCTACTATACCAAGTGCAAATTTGCAACTGTGTCGGATTCATGCGGGTAGTGCGTCAAGCAAACTGCCCCAACCAGTATTGGGCGCAATCAAAGGCGGTGCCGTCTATTACCGGGAAGGGTTGGACGGTATAGCCCAAATGGGTAGCACCCAATACTCAACGAGGGGGATAGCGTCATGGGCGTCCCGCGACCTACCATTTGCGCTAGAGTTGATCAAGAAGTGCCCCCAGAGGCAAGCCATCAACAAAGCGGGTTTGAACGTTCGGCGCAGCCCCTGCGCCACCTGACAGGAGACACATGATGAGCAAAAAGCAACACGATACACCCATGCTGGACCAGCTCGAAAGCGGCCCGTGGCCCAGCTTTGTCACCGGCCTCAAGCGTTTGGCCAAAGACAGCGACTACATGACCGATTTGTTGGGTCAACTTGAGCATTCTTACAAGACCCGAAAAGGCTATTGGAAAGGCGGCACCGTTGGCGTCTATGGCTATGGCGGCGGTGTGATTCCCCGTTTTTCCGAGGTGGCCGACATGTTCCCGGCCTCGAAAGAATTCCACACTATCCGGATTCAGCCAGCGGCGGGCATGCACTACAACACCGATGTGCTGCGCAAGATGTGTGATATCTGGGAACGTCACGGTTCGGGCCTGATCGCCTTTCATGGGCAATCGGGTGACATCATGTTCCAGGGTGCCACCTCTGCCAATGTGCAGGGGGCGTTCGATGAGCTCAATGAGCTCGGCTTTGACTTGGGAGGTGCCGGCCCCGCGGTGCGCACCAGCATGTCCTGTGTCGGTGCAGCGCGCTGCGAGCAATCGTGTTTTGACGAGGCACGGGCGCATCGTCAAGTGCTCAACACGTTTCTGGACGATATGCACCGCCCGGCGTTGCCTTACAAATTCAAGTTCAAATTCTCCGGTTGCCCAAACGACTGCATGAATGCCATTCAGCGTGCCGACATGGCCGTCATTGGCACCTGGCGCGACAACATCCGCACCGATGAAGCCCTGGCGCGCAAGTGGTTCAACAAACATGGCTTGACCGAACTGGTCAATGATGTGGTCAGCCGTTGCCCCACCAAGGCGATCATGCTCAAGGAGAGCAAGAAAGTTTCCCAGGGTAAAAAGATCTCCAGCGTTGTTATCAACGAGACGCAGTCGCTTGAAATTGACAATGGCAACTGTGTGCGCTGTATGCACTGCATCAACGTCATGACCGGCGCTTTGGCGGCGGGTACTGACAAGGGGGTCACGATTTTGATGGGCGGGAAACGCACGCTCAAAATCGGTGATCTGATGGGCACGGTGGTGGTCCCTTTCAAGTCGATGAAGACTGATGAAGACTACGAGTGGTTGGTTGAATTCGGTCAGAAGTCCATCGATTTCTTTGCCGAAAACGCACTCGAACACGAACGCACCGGCGAGATGATCGAGCGTATTGGCTTGATCAACTTCCTGGAAGGCGTCGGGCTTGAAATTGACCCCAACATGGTCTCTACACCGCGTACCAATCCTTATGTTCGCACCGACGGCTGGGACGAGGAAGTGGCCAAGATCAACGCCCGTAAAGCGGCAGCGTGAGACGAAAAAAGCTCTGTCCTCAATTTATCAAGAAACAGGAAGACAAAAATGGCAACTACTATGCGCACCCCGATTGAAAGCGGCGTCCCGGATAACAAACAGTTCTTGCATCCGCTCATGCTCAAGAACTATGGCAACTGGAAATACCATGACCGGCCGCGTGTCGGCGTGTTGCACCACGTTTCCCATACCGGCGATGAACTGTGGACGGTGCGCGTTGGCACCCAAAGGACGATGGATCTGTACACGGTCCGCAAGCTTTGTGATATTGCCGATACTTACGCTGACGGCTATGTACGATTCACAACCCGCAGCAATATGGAGTTCATGGTCTCGGACGGCACACGTGTGGCACCCCTGGCCGAGGCCCTCAGCAGCAGTGGTTTTCCGGTCGGCGGGACCGGCAACTCGGTGTCCTCCATTTCACACACCCAGGGCTGGCTGCACTGCGACATTCCTGGCACTGACGCCGCAGGCGCAGTCAAAGCGCTGATGGACGAATTACACGCCGAGTTCATCAAGGAAGAAATGCCCAATCGGGTGCACTTGTCATCCTCCTGCTGCGAAATCAATTGTGGTGGTCAGGCCGACATTGCCATCATCATGCAGCACACCAAACCACCAAAAATCAACCACGATCTGGTCGCCATGATGTGCGAGCGACCGACGGTGGTGGCACGCTGCCCGGTGGCTGCCATCCGACCTGCGATGGTGAACGGCAAACCTTCGCTCGAAATTGACGAAACCAAATGCATGTGTTGTGGCGCTTGCTACCCACCCTGCCCTCCGATGCAGATCAATGACCCCGAATACAGCAAGCTGGCGATCTGGGTCGGTGGCAAGAATTCCAATGCCCGTAGCAAACCCACGTTTATGAAAATGGTAGCTTCGGGTCTGCCCAACAACCCCCCGCGCTGGCCTGAGGTTTCAGCCGTCGTCAAGAAGATCCTGTACGCCTACAAGGAAGATGGACGGGCTTGGGAGCGCATGTCGGACTGGATCGAGCGCATTGGCTGGCCGCAATTTTTCGAAAAATGCGATCTGCCCTTTACCAAATACCTGATCGACGACTGGCGCGGATCGCGCTCGAGCTTGAACGCATCGACCCATATTCGCTTCTAACTTCAACCCGGAACCAAGCTCACCATGAAATTTGGCTTACTTGTCAGCGAAGGCCCTTACACGCACCAGGCGTCCGACAGTGCCTACCAATTTGTCGTGGCTGCATTAGCCAAAGGACATGAAATTCAGCGCGTCTTCTTCTATCACGACGGTGTCAATAATGCGACCCGGCTGACGGAGCCACCGCAGGACGACCGTCACGTGGTGAACCGCTGGTCGGCGCTGGCAGCCGCTAACAAGGTGGATCTGGTCGTCTGTGTGGCCGCAGCGTTGCGCCGAGGCATCAAGGAAGAAGTCCTGGCACCGGGTTTTCGCATCTCGGGTTTGGGCCAATTGATAGACAGTGCGATCAAGGCAGACCGGGTCGTCGTGTTTGGTGACTAATCAGCTAAAGAGAAGAGAGCCAAGAATGAGTGAACAGCAACCCAGCCCGGCGGGCGGGCCCAAGGTGAAGAAATTCATGATCGTCAACCGTAAGGCGCCCTACGGAACGATCTATGCACTGGAGAGTTTGGAGGTGGTTTTGATCGCCGCTACCTTTGACCAGGACGTCAGCCTGGTTTTTATCGATGATGGCGTCTATGAGCTGGTCAAAGGCCAGCAAACCAAGGGTATCGGCGTCAAAAACTTCTCACCCAGCTACCGCGCACTGGAAGACTACGATGTTGAAAAGCTCTATGTCGATCGGGCCTCAATGGATCAACGCGGCTTGACCGAGAGTGACCTTCTGGTACCCGTCGCGGTGCTTGACGCCCAACAAATGGGCCAGCTTATGGCGCAACAGGACGTGATCCTGAGCTTCTGACGACGAGAACAAACCATGTTGCACATCATTAACAAATCACCCTTTGAAACCAACACGCTGGACACCTGCTTGCGAATGGCGCAACCCGGCCACGCCTTGCTCTTGATTGAGGATGGTGTCTATGCCGCGACCAAGGGCAGCGCCGCCGAAGAGCGCGTACGCGAAGCCTGCACAACGCTCAAGGTCTATGCACTGCAACCTGATATGGATGCCCGCGGTGTGACCGGCAAAGTCATCGATGGTGTGACCCTCGTGGACTACGGCGGCTTTGTGGATTTGGCCGAGCAGCACGATACGTCGCATTCCTGGCTGTGACACTCACAGAGTGCAGCAATCAATTTTTACCTGGAGATAATTATGAGCTTTGAAATTAATGGCAAGACCTATGAAACGGACGAAGAGGGCTACCTGCTGAACCTGGCGGAATGGACCAAAGATGCGGCCGAACACATGGCCGAAGAAGAAAAGGTTCCTTTGACAGACAGCCACTGGGAAGTCATCAATTTCCTGCGCGAGTACTACAACGAGTACCAGATTGCACCGGCCGTGCGCGTGTTGACAAAAGCCATTGGCAAGAAGTTTGGCGCGGAAAAAGGCAACAGCAAATACCTGTATGACTTGTTCCCTTACGGGCCGGCCAAACAGGCTTGCAAGATCGCCGGCCTGCCCAAACCGACAGGCTGCATTTGACCTGAACGGCGGGCGTGAAACCATGTCAATGTTGACAATTTTTTATACGGTTTTGTTTTACGCCGCCAGCGGCGTGTTGGTTATTGGCTTGGTTCGCAAGATACGCTGCTACGCCATAACCCCGGCACCGTTGAAGATTCCAACGACCCCTGCTCCGACCACTGCGGCGGGGGTGAGATGGCGCATGGCGCGTGAAGTTGTGTTATTCGAGAGTCTGTTCAAGTCCAGCAAATGGACCTGGATTTTTGGCTGGGCCTTTCATGTGACGCTGTTGCTGGTTGTATTACGCCACTTGCGCTACTTCCAGGAGCCGGTGTGGCTGCCCGTTGTATTGATTCAACCGTTTGGCACTTATGCCGGGTTTGCCATGCTGGCGGCCCTGGCTGGACTGTGGGCACGGCGCTGGCTGATTGACCGTGTGCGATACATTTCGACGCCATCCGATCATCTGATGCTGGCACTGTTGCTGACCATCGCCCTGAGTGGTCTACTCATGCGTTTCGTTGCCCACACCGATATTCTGGCGGTGAAGGCGTTTGTACTCGGCTTGATGCGCTTTGATTGGCAGCCTTTGCCCGCTGATCCAATCTTGCTGTTGCATCTGGCGCTGGTGGCCTTGCTTATGTTGATTTTTCCGATCAGCAAGCTGCTGCACGCACCCGGTCTGTTTTTCAGTCCGACCCGTAACCAGGCGGATAACGCCCGCGAAGTGCGCCACATCTCGGCTTGGGCTGCCGCGCTGGACAAGAAAGCCTAGGAATTCACCATGGCTACCGCCGCGTTCGAAACCCCCAAGCTGAAAAGCTACCCGGTCATTCCCCTGGTGCAAGTGGGTGCGATGGCGCACATCAAGTCGTTTCCGGCTGCCGCTCCGATCCAGAAGACGCTCGGGTTTCCAGAAGCACTGGTTGAGGACTGGCAGTCCAAAGCGATTGCCAAGATGGGTGAATTGCTGGGCAAGTACAAATCGCTTCAGGTGTACATGGATGCCTGCGTGCACTGCGGAGCGTGCTCCGACAAATGCCACTATTTCTTGGGCACCGCAGACCCCAAGAACATGCCGGTAGCGCGTCAGGATTTGATGCGTAAGATTTATCGGCGCTATTTCACATTGGCCGGTAAATATTTCCCCAAACTGGTGGGCGCGGTGGATCTGACACGCGAGGTGTTGGACGAGTGGTATAGCTATTTCAACCAGTGTTCCGAGTGTCGCCGTTGCTCGGTCTTCTGCCCTTATGGCATCGACACCGCCGAGATCACCATGGCCGCGCGCGAGATCATGGATTCGATCGGGCTGGGGCAAAAATATACCAACGAAATTATTGGAAAAGTACACAACATCGGCAACAACCTGGGTATGCCGGGGCCGGCACTGAGAAATACGCTGGAAGGCGTGGAAGAAGACACCAAGGACGAGACCGGCCTTGACATCAAGTTTCCGCTTGATGTCAAGGGTGCCGAGGTTCTGTTCATCACGCCTTCAGCGGATTTTTTTGCCGAACCTCACATTGAGAGTCTGATCGGTTACGCCAAGGTATTCCATGCCGCAGGCATCAGTTGGACCATGAGTTCACACGCTTCGGAGGCTGGCAACTTCGGCATGTTTATTGGCAACTACGAGAACATGCGCAGGGTCGCTTTGCGGGTGCGTGAAGCCGCTCTGGAGCTGGGGGTTAAGCGCATCGTGGTCGGCGAGTGCGGTCACGCCTGGCGCGTGGCCTATAGTTTCTGGAACACCTTGATTGGCCCGTTTGATTACCTCGATCCCCGCTACCCGGTGCCGCAGCACATCTGCGAGTTCACTGACGATCTGATTCAGCGCGGTGCGTTGCAGTTTGATAAAGAAGCCAATGACGATCGCATCATTACTTTTCACGATTCCTGCAATGTAGCCCGCGGCTCACGCATGGGCAACATGCCCGGCGGTCAGTTCATCATTCCACGTCGCATCATTACGTCGGTCGCCAACCATTTCTACGACATGGCGCCCGAAACCATCCACGAAAATACATTTTGTTGTGGTGGAGGCGGCGGTCTACTCACCGATGATCTGATGGAACTGCGTGTCAAGGGTGCATTGCCCCGCGTAGAAGCTTTAAAGAATGTGGTGGATGAGCATGGCGTGAATTTCATGGTCATGATCTGCGCCATTTGCAAGTCCCAGTTCACCAAGGTGCTGCCCTACTATGGCTTCAACATGAGCATGGTGGGCGGTGTCCATCAGTTGGTCAGCAAGGCCATTCGCCTGGGCGACAAGTAGCTCTGCCCGTTCGCCATTAATACAAATGCCAGGAGACTCCAATATGTCCGTCAGCACCGAAGCCGTTACCGTCAAACCACTCAGCTTTCGCCGTTACAAAGATGGCGACAGCACGGTAAAAACCTGGCAGTCGCAAATTTTTGACGCGGGTCATTCGCACAAGTGTCCGACTTATATTCAGAGCACGCCACCCTGCCAGGGCAGTTGCCCGGCTGGCGAGGACATTCGCAGCTATCTCAACATCGTGCGCGGCATCGAGAAGCCACCAGCCGGCATGGTCTGGCAGGAATACGCGTTTCGCCGTTTGACCGAGGCCAACCCCTTTCCCTCCGTCATGGGGCGAGTCTGCCCGGCGCCCTGCGAGTCGGGTTGTAACCGCAACCAGGTGGATGATTTTGTCGGTATCAACTCAGTGGAGCATTTTCTGGGGGACTACGCGATTCAGAACAAGTTAGCGTTCGCCAAGCCAGCGACGCAAAGTGGAAAGAAGGTAGCTGTCATTGGCGGCGGCCCGGCGGGTCTGTCAACCGCCTATCAGCTCACGCTCAAGGGGCACGAGGTCACAGTATTTGACGAGCGCGCCGAACTCGGCGGCATGATGCGTTACGGCATTCCAGGTTTTCGCACGCCACGCGATGTGCTTGATGCCGAGATCCAGCGCATCCTGGACTTGGGCGTAAAGACCCGCATGAACTGCCGCATCGGCACCGATATTACGATGGCGCAAATTCGCGCCCAGTTTGACGCCGTGTTCCTGGGGCTGGGCGCGCAAGCCGGTCGGGCGCTGGCGGTAGAGGGTGCCGATGCCCCCAACTGCGTCACCGCCACCTCGTTCCTCAAGGCTTTCAACGACGGGCGTTTGCGCCATGTGGGCAAACGCGTGGTGGTGATTGGCGGCGGCGACACCTCGATCGACGTGGCCACCGTGGCGCGCCGTCTGGGCCACATCGACAAAATCAACGAATCTGATCGACCCGAACACGCCATTGCCGGTCGTGTGGCACATGATGTGGCTGAAGTCTCGGCGCGCCAGGGCGCGGAAGTAACGCTGACCTCGGTTTTCACCACCGACAAGATGCAGGCCACCAAACACGAGGTGGAGCAGGCGCTGGCTGAGGGCATCACCATTCGTGGCGGCATGGCGCCCGTAGGCGTGGTGCGTGGGCCGGACGGACGCGCCACCGGACTGCGCGTAGTGCGCTGCGAGGCCAAGATCGTGGGGGGTCGGCTGGAGATCAAAAACATCGAAGGCACAGAAGAAGTCATTCCCGCCGACCTGATCGTCTCCGCCATTGGTCAAGCCGTTGATTTCACCGGACTCGACGAATTCAACAACGGCAAAGGCGCCATCAACAGCGACAAGAACTATCAGGTTCAGGGGCAGCCCGGCTTCTTTGTAGGTGGAGATGTAGTGCGACCCCATCTGTTGACCACGGCCATTGGGCACGGCGCGATTGCGGCGGATGGCATTGATCGGTTCCTGCAAAACGAAGCCCCCGACAAGCGCCCCAAGATTGACGTGCATGTCTTCGACCTGAAACGCAAAATGCTGGAAAAAGGCTACGCCTTCAACGAAGTACATGAGCCCATCCGTGGCACCGACAAGAGCACGGCGGCGATCCATAATTTTGACAATCGCTCGGACCGGTATGTGATTTCGCACAAGGAACTGTTCCTGGGTCACTTCCCCTACGTTGCGCGCAATCGCCGTGGCGTGGTGACGCTCACTGCCGAGCAGGCTTTGAACAATTTTGAGGAGCGCCTGCAAGCGCTGCTGGAGACCCAGGCCCAGGCCGAAGCCAAGCGCTGCATGAGTTGCGGCCAGTGTTTCGAGTGCGACAACTGCGTGGTTTATTGTCCCCAGGTGGCGGTGTTCAAGGTACCCAAGTCGAAAGCGACGATCGGACGCTATGTCGACACCGATTACAGCAAGTGCATTGGCTGCCACATCTGTGCTGACGTCTGTCCTACGGGCTATATCCAGATGGGCTTAGGGGACTAGCTGTGCTCGGACGACTGTTCGGTTTGATCCTGTTGTTGGCAGCAATACCGGCCGGGTGGGCGGACGCACTGGCACCTCAGGTCGCTGCAAGCCGGGTGCTACAACCTGTGATTGAGACTGCCCGTGGTGGTCAATGTGTGGAAGCACCCGCGTTCATGCGTCGCAACCACATGAAACTACTCATGCATCAACGCGATGACACGCTGCGCGGCGGCATTCGCACCGGCAAGTACTCTCTGAAAGCGTGCGTTGCCTGTCACGCCAGTCAAACCAGTCAGAGTGTCAATGCCGACCCCAGCAATTTTTGTCAGAGTTGCCACAACTACGCAGCGGTCAAGATTGACTGCTTTGAGTGCCATGCCAATACACCACCCGCCAATGCTCCACACCCAGCGGTGTCTGAAAATAAATTGGGCAATCAGCCGGTGAATCTGCAGTTGCAAGCGAGGTTGGCACAGCAACAGGTCAAGCCATGAAGCACGAGAACACGACTCCTCCCAATGACGCTGCCGACACCGCATCCAAGCGCCGTGGTTTTTTGGCTGTCGCCGCCGCTGGTCTGGCGGGCATTGTGCTCGCGCCAGGGGTTCGACTGATCGAGATGGCACAGGCGACGCCGCTCGGCAGTGCCAGCAGCACGGGTGCCAGCAGCAAGGTTCGCTGGGGCATGTTGATTGACAGCGGCAAGTGCAGCAGGGACTGCACTGACTGTGTGACAGCCTGCAATACCGAAAATGGACTCTCGGGTGGCACCCTGCCAACCGATTCCCAGTGGATTCGCAAACTCGAAATCAAGGAAGTACGCACCGGTAAAACACAGTTTCTGCCAATGATGTGCCAGCACTGTGCCGAGCCACCTTGTGTCGATGTGTGCCCGACAGGAGCTTCTTTCAAACGCGCCGATGGCATCGTGCTGGTGGACAAGCACATATGCATTGGCTGCCGCTATTGCCTGATGGCCTGCCCTTACAAAGCACGCTCCTTTGTCCATCAACCCTTGACCCATCAAAAAACCGATGTCCCCCGTGGTATGGGGACGGCAGAGGCATGCACATTTTGTGTTCACAGGGTGGATCGTGGCGAGCAGCCGGCCTGTGTCAGTGCCTGCTCGGAAGCGGGCCACGCTGCAATTCTCTTTGGCGACCTCAATGATCCCGCAAGCGAGATCGCCAAACGGGTCGCCAGTTACCCCTCGCGTCAGATTCGTGAAGACCTGAATCTGAACACCGGCGTGCGCTACAGCGGCATTTGAAGAAAGAACGGCTGAGGAATCCAGGATGAAAATCGTTTGGCGTGAATTGCAGGGTACTCAGCGCGGCTACTACCAGCTTTTGTCTGGCTTGGCACTGGTCATCCTGCTGGGTATGGGGGCTGTCCTGTACACCGAGCACCATGGTCACATTGTCACGGGCATGAACAATCAGTTTGTTTGGGGACTGCCCGACGTGTTTTCCATGTTTTTGATGCTCTCTGCCGCCGGGGCGCTCAGCTTGGCACTGCTGGCTTCGGTCTTCGGCAAAACAGAATTCAAACCGGTGGCACCGTTGTCGGGGGTGCTGGCCATCGCGCTGCTGATCGCCGGGTTGACGCTGTTGATGCTCGATCTGGGGCGACCTGACCGCGTGATCGTTGCCATGCTGCATTTCAACCCCAAGTCGGTGTTGGCGTGGAATCTGATGCTTTATTCGGGTTTCGTGGCTTTCGTCGCTCTCTATTTGTGGACCCTGCTTGAGCACCGCATGAATCGCTACACGCCGTGGGCGATTTCTTTTGCCTTTATCTGGCGTGTCGCCTTGACCACTGGAACCGGTTCTATTTATGGTTTTCAGGTGTCCCGTCAGGCTTTTGACTCAGCCCTGCTGGCACCGATGTTCATCGCACTCTCCCTGAGTTACGGTCTGGCGGTATTCGTGCTGGTGTTGATGTTGACCTGCCAGGGCAATGACTGCCCGTTGGGCGATGCCATGATGGCACGCTTGGCGCGCCTACAAGTGATCTTCATTGCCGTCGGGGCCTACTTTGTGCTGGTCTATCACCTGACCAATCTTTACTTCACCAAGCACTACGATTTTGAACGGTTTATTTTGTTCGAGGGTGGCATTTACAGCACCTTGTTCTGGTTCGGCGAAGTCTTGCTGGGCAGCATCCTGCCGCTGGTGCTGCTGCTGCACCCCAGGATTGGTCAAATGCGTCAACGCATCGTCGCAAGCACGGCACTGGTGGTACTAGGTGGTTTCGCCCAGTTGTATGTGACCATCATTGGCGGTCAGGCGTTCCCGCTGGTGCTGTTCCCCGGCCGCCAGGTCAGCAGCAGTTTTTACGACGGCGTGGTCAATAGCTACACGCCCTCCCTGCCCGAGTGGCTGCTCGGCTTTGCCGGCTTGGCCATTGCGGGCCTGATCGTCATGCTTGCGCTCAAATTGTTTGGCTTTCTGCCGGATCGACTCGATGACGCGGCGTTTGAAGTGAGTCTGACCACACCAGCAGTTGCTACGATCTGAAACGGTGTTGTGCATGTCACGTGTTTTGGTTTCAGCGGCGCATAAATCGTCCGGCAAGACCACCATTTCGGTGGGTTTGTGTGCGGCACTCAGAGCACAGGGTCTGACGGTACAGCCTTTCAAAAAAGGGCCGGATTACATTGACCCGATGTGGCTGAGTCAGGCCAGTGGACGCGACTGCTTCAACCTTGACCCTTACCTGATGACGCCTGAGCAGATCAGAGCCTGTTTCACACACCATGACGCGCAAGCCGACATCAGCATCGTGGAAGGCAATAAAGGCTTGTACGACGGGCTGGCGCTGGACGGCAGCAACAGCAATGCGGCGCTGGCTGAGTTGCTGGAGCTGCCGGTGGTACTGGTGCTCGATGCGCGCGGCATGACACGTGGCATCGCACCATTGATTCTGGGTTATCAGGCGTTTGATCCACGCATTCGCATTGTTGGTGTCATTCTGAATCAATTGGGCGGGGCCCGACACGAATCCAAACTGCGCGCCGTGATCGAGCATTACACCGATGTCGCGGTGCTGGGCGCGATTGCCCAGGACTCGCGTCTGGCACTGGTGGAGCGCCATCTGGGTCTGATGCCAAATCAGGAGTTCGACGATGCAGCCCAGCACATATTCATGATCGGACAACGCATTGCCGAGCAGGTTGATTTGGCCAAAATAACGCAATTGGCCGCAAGTGCGACACCTCTGCCCGAATTGTCGCGCTGGATGCCACCAGTTTCCGACATTGTGCCGGTCGCCCCCAGTCCATCGGTGCGCATAGGGGTGGTTCGCGACAAGGCGTTTGGCTTTTACTACCCGGATGACATGCTGGCATTGCAGGCGGCGGGCGCAGAATTGGTTCCGGTCGACGCGCTTAAAGACCCCGGTCTGCCCCCGCTGGATGGTCTGTTTATTGGCGGTGGTTTCCCCGAAGTGTTCATGTCTGAGTTGCAGGCCAACTCGGCTCTGCGCAACAGCATTCGTAGCGTTATTGAGTCCGGACTGCCAGTGTATGCCGAATGTGGTGGCTTGATGTACCTGGCACGCACGCTACGCTGGAAAGACACGGTTGCGGATATGGTGGGTGCATTGCCGGTGGATGTCGTAATGCATGAGCGTCCGGTGGGTCGCGGCTATGTGACGTTGCAAGTCACGGCGGATGCGCCTTGGGCCAGCGCCGCAGGCGATGCCCCACAAACGCTGCGTGGGCACGAGTTTCACTACTCCAGTCTGGAAAATATGTCGCCTGACCTGAAATTTGCCTATCGGGTCGTGCGAGGTCATGGCATTGACGGTCAACGCGACGGCATTGTCTGCCGTAATGTGTTGGCTTCTTATGCGCATCTGCGCAGCGGTGCCGGCTCCGATTGGGCCGGACGCTTTGTTGACTTTGTGCAAAGGCACAAAAGCGCAGGTGGGTTGCCATCAGCGACATCGGTGCGTACCTTGCTGGTCAATGGCCAGCCGGTGACGACCGATGTAGAAGGTTATCTGAAAAATCTCGACGAGTGGTCTGAAGACTTTGCGCGCAGCCAAGCGGAATCTGAAAATCTGGTGTTGACTGAAGCTCATTGGCAAGTCATCAGCTTTTTACGTGCCTATTTTGAAGAGTACCGGGTGCAGGCGCAGGTGCGTGCCATGATCCGGCACTTTTCAAAGGTTTGGGGACCAGAATTGGGCAATAATCACTATTTACATACGCTTTTCCCGATGGGTGGGCCGCAGAAGCAAGGCAACCGTTTGGCAGGTCTTTTAAAGACCAAGGGCGAACATTAATTCACACAAGGAGCTTCACCATGTTTACCTTAACCAGTGCCGCTGCAAAACAAATTCAACAGGCTGCAAGCGCTAGTGGAGCCCATGAATTGGCACTGCGTGTGGCCGCCAAAATAGATGCTGACGGTGCGCTACAGTACGGCATGGGCTTTGATGATCCCAATGAAGAGGACATGAAACTTGACCTCGAAGGCATCTCCGTCGTCATCAACGGCGAGTCCCAAGAGTTGCTGTTTCAGACGGTGCTGGATTTTGTTGAGCTCAATCCAGGCGAGTTCAATTTTATTTTCATGGAAAGCAGGCATCCCTCATGTGGTGGCGGTGATGGGGCGGCGAATTCTGGTGTTTGCGGCAGCAAAGGCTGCGGTGGCGGTGGCTGCGGCAGCAAAGGGGTGTCTCATTGAAGGCCGATGTCACACGCCCCCTAACGGGTGCGGGTCGCGTCTATCTGGTCGGCGCTGGACCGGGTGACCCTGAGTTATTGACGCTGCGTGCCGTGCGTCTGCTGCAACAAGCAGATGTGGTTGTCTATGACCATTTGGTTTCAAGCGCAGTGCTTGACTTTGTGTCGCCCACGGCTGAACGTATTTACGCTGGTAAACGGCGCAACGAACACACCATGCGCCAAGAGCAAATCAACCTGCTGCTTGTCAAACTTGCCGGCAAGGGCAAACAGGTGGTGCGACTTAAGGGGGGTGACCCGTTTATCTTTGGGCGTGGTGGCGAAGAACTGGAGGCACTGGCAAAACAGGGCATCGCCTTTGAGGTGGTTCCCGGTGTGACGGCGGCGTCTGGTGTCGCTAGCTACGCGGGCATTCCGCTGACGCACCGCGACTATGCGCAAAGCTGCCTTTTCGTCACCGGTCACCTCAAGGATGGAACTGCCGATCTGGACTGGCCGAGTTTGGTCAGACTGCGCCAGACGGTCGTTATCTACATGGGTCTGGGCGGACTGGCCGAAATTTGCCACCAGATGATGCTACACGGCGCGTCACCCGAGCTTCCGATCGCCGTGGTGCAAGACGGCAGCATTGCCACCCAAAAAGTCGTCGTTGGTACGTTGTCCAATATGTCCGAACGGGTTGCAAGGGAAAATCTCAAATCTCCTTGCTTGACGATCATCGGTGAGGTTGTCAAATTGCACGATGCGCTGGCGTGGTTCAAGCCGGCAATAACGCTCACAACACAGTAGAGTAATGTTTTCTTGAGAGGTTCATCCGTATCTCCATTTCCGGGACAGGTTTGGAGAAAGCGCTAGATTCCGAGGAGGTTGCACTATGGACTTGCTGAATTTCGCCCGCGGCCCGGCGCTGACCCTCGCCCTCGTCGTCTTTGTGCTGGGTACGCTGTGGCGTCTGGCCGGCGTGCTGCGGCGCCCGCGCATGCGAGATCTGTCGCCGCCACGCGCGGGCGCGCCGTCCAACCTGATGGGCGCGCTGCGCGCCATCGTGCGCGGCATGTGGCCGCGCAAGGAGTTCGGTCAGGCCGCGCTGGTCACGACCGTCAACGGCTACGTCTTCCACATTGGCCTGGCGCTGGTGTTTTTCGGCTACGCGCCGCACATCGCGTTCATACGCCGCATCACCGGCCTGTCGTGGCCGGCCTTGCCTGACATGGTGATGTACCCCGCCGCTGGCGCCACCATCGTCTCGCTGCTGCTGGCACTGGCATCGCGCTTGACCGACCCGGTGCTCAGGAAGATTTCGAACGCTGACGACATGATCACCTGGACCATCACCTTTCTGCCCATCCTCACTGGCATGGCCGTGGTGGGCGAGCCCTCCGCAGTCATCCTGGCGCGTGACCACGTGATCTACGCTGGCCCGCTGGCCGTGCACCTGCTGACCCTGGAACTGCTGCTGATCTGGTTTCCGTTCGGCAAGCTGATGCACGCCTTCCTGTTCGCCTTCTCGCGCGCTGCCACCGGCATGCGCTTCAGTCATCGGGGAGTCAAGTTATGAGCGCCACACGGCAGCTCCGAAGGCGCTCGCTCCCCCTCGGGGGGGAGACCCGCAGGGCCAAGGGGGTCACATGAGTATGGCTGCCACCGCAACATCCACCTTCGACCAGCAGGGCGACCAGAGCGACGGGGCTCGCGTCGATGCGGCGATGCGCAGCTTCGTGTCCGAGTTCGGTGTCACTGCGGCGTTGCACATGGAATCCTGCGTGCGATGCGGCCTGTGCGCGCAGGCCTGCCACTTCTACGTGACCACCGGCGATGCCAAGTACACGCCGATTCACAAGCTTGAGCCCTTTCGCCGCGCCTACCTGCGCGAGGCCAGTCCGTTTGCGCCGCTGGTGCGTGCACTCGCTCTGGTCAAGAAGCCGAGCATCGTCGATTTGCAGCAGTGGCAGGAGCTGCTCTACGACTCCTGCACCATGTGCGGCCGCTGCACCCTGGTCTGCCCGATGGGTATCGACATCGCCGAACTGGTGAAGGAAGCCCGCCACGGCATGTTCAAGGCCGGACTGGTCCCGGAGCGGCTGGCGCTGATGGACCGCACGGCCCGGCAGTGGGGCAGCACCGCGACGCCGGGCGAAGACCTGCCCGACATCCTGGCCGAGGCGGCCAGGGAGCATGGGGTTGATATCCCCTGCGATCTGCACAGCGCCGACATCCTGGTCACCGCCGCGTCGGCCGAGCTGGGCGAACACACCAAGGCGCTGGCCGACGCGGCCAAGATCCTCAATCGCATCGGAGTCAAGTGGACCATGCACCAGGGCGGCTTCGATGCCTCCAACATCGGTTTCAACAATGGCGACCTGGAGTTGCAGGAGCGGCTCACGCGCGCGCTAGTCGATACCGCGCTGAAGATCGGTGCCAAGACCGTGTTGCTGCCCGAATGCGGCCATGCCTATGGGGCGGCGCGCTGGGAGGCCGCCAAGTGGTACGGCAGGGCGTTGCCGGTGCGCATCATTCACATGACCGAGTTCCTGGACGAGCTGATTACAACCAAGCGCATTCGCCTCAAAAAGATCGGCGAGAGCGCGACCTTCCACGACCCCTGCCAGATCGTGCGCCGCGGCGGGCTGGAAGCAGCGGCGCGCCGAGTGCTGGCGGCACTCGGCTTCGAGCTGATCGAACTGCAAGACCATGGCGTGACGGGGTATTGCTGCGGTGGCGGTGGCGGTGTGGTGTCGAACCCGCGCGCCGCGCCCTTGCGCCATAAGGTCTTCGAAATGAAGCAGCAGCAGATTGAAGCGACTGGCGCCAAGCACTTTGTCACGAGTTGCGGCCAATGCCGTATTACCTTCGAGATGGGGGCCAAATATGCCAACTGGGACAAACCAACCGAGAGCCTGCTGGAGCTCGTGGCCGACAACCTCGCCGAATGAGGAACAGTCTGCGCTGTCGCGAAGCAGGTCAATTTCAGCCTGGTACGCGCACCAGACATTGTCTGGATCCGAAACCATGAACAAGACTTTGGTGGGCGGATCGACCGTTGGCACAACCTCTTGGCGTGCTCAGCTCAGACTTTGGTCTCTTTCCCGACCGCGTCGATCGCCCTGGCCCCGTCCGGTGAATGTTGGTACTCAAACGAAAATACGGCTGCTTCGACCCGTGACCGCAAATTTAGTTTGCCCATGATGTGACGCACATGCAATTTGACCGTGTTGTGGCTGATATCAAGCGCCTTGGCAATGACCTTGTTGCTCTGACCACTGGCTACATGCTCAAGCACCTGGCGCTCGCGTTCGGTGAGCGTGGCCACCAGACTGCCCATGGCAGACCCCTTGGGACCAGACTGGAGAATTTGCGCAAATTTCAGCATCATGGCCGGGGCCACGACCATCTCGCCACGCGTCACCCGACTGATCGCGTCAATGATTTCTTCGGGCTCCATATCCTTGAGCAGGTAGCCCCGGACTCCGGCCCGCAGTGCGGCCGACATATCGTCCTCGCTGTCACTCATGGTAAGGATGACGACCGGGATATCGCATCCATCCGCGCGGATCATGCGCAGCACACTTAAACCGTCGGTTTTTCCCAGACCCAAGTCCAGCACCATCAGGTCGGGCTGGTGTTCGCGCAACATCGACACCACCAGAGCCGGGTCACCGGTGGCCGCCACGACGGACACGCCGCCACGATGATCGAGCAGATCGGTCAGGCCACTGCGACACAGCGCATGATCATCCACCAGCATCACCCGCGGCTTGGCGTTCATGTGGAGCCCTTCGCCAACGCAGAACCAAGCGGAAGCACCAGGCGTACCAGGGTGCCACTACCATCATTCCCGCCGACCTCAAGGGTACCGCCCAGGCGCCGAGCGCGGCTCTGCATAATTTCCAGCCCAAGATGGGTGGATGGCACCAGCTCACGCGCCATGGTCACAATGGTTGACACCGACGGCTCATCCATGCCCAATCCATCGTCCTCAATCAAAAACTCCAGGCCCTGGGGCGACTTGTCAATGGTCACGACGGCATGCCGGGCCATCGAGTACTTCGCGATGTTGGCCAATGTTTCCTGAACAATGTGAAAAACCTGAACCTCCTGTTGGTCAGTCAGGTCCAGCTTGGGGGCCAAATTTTTCAATTCAAGTTCAATGCCGGTTCGGTTAAAAAATCCGTCTGCAAGGCCCTGAAGTGCGTGCAGCAGTCCCATCGGGTCCATGCGGGTGCGAAAGTATGTCATAACCTCACGCAAGTTGTCATGAACCTCACTCACGGCGCTTTTGACATCAGAAAAATACTTGAGCGATTTCTGATCGTCGTGCGCCAGTATGGCGTCACTCAACAATGGCAAACGCATCCTTGCGTAAGCCAAGGTCTGCGCCAGAGCGTCATGCACCTCATTGACCATTTCCTGGCGCTCCTTCATGACCGTCGTGCGCAACCTCTCGCGCTCAATCTTGGCATTATGCAGTGCCTGACCAAGCAGCTGCCCAATCAGGCGCAACAGCGTCTCCATCGTCGCGTCGACATGTGCTTGGGCATCAAAAAACAAATTGTAAATCCCAAGCACTTGATGCCCGTAGGGCAGCGATATGGCCAACACACCCCGGCATTGCGCACCAAAATAGACTTGCGTGTGACGTGCGGCGCAAGACGCCACATCGTCCACCCAGCCGATCACGTCCTTGCTGACGGCGAGCCCGCACATACCACAATTGGAATCAACCAACTGCTCGGACGCCAGCACATCCGCCGGCAAGCCTTGCTGCGCTACCAAGCGCATTGAGTGTCCGTCATCCGTCAGAACCCGTACCGCCCCGGCTTGCGCCCCAGCCAACGCAACAATGGGAATCAAAAAACGCGCCAACAGTGACTCCAGATCACCAGGGTTGGCAAGGTCAGTTGTCAATGCGGCGGCGAGCAGATCCGCGTCCACAGAAGTTGCAGAGGTGAGCGTGGCAGAAGTTGAAGACATATTGGTTCAATTCAACAATTATCGCAGCGATGACTTAGGGACGAGAAGAGCCCACGGTTCGAAGCTAGAACAGCAGATGCTACCCATTTGGGTTATTACCACTTACCCGTGTCGGTTATAGACGGGCCGGGTACCCGTGTATCTAATTGGAACACTTGCACATCCTATCCATCCAGACAGTTTGTGTTTACCCATTTCTTTCATCCGCCATTGAGAAAAGTATCAACCGCATGTACGTCACTCCGCGTCACGATCAAAGTACCGCAGCATTGGCTGCGGCTGTCGCCAAAACCAGTGGCAACCCCGGTCACGTGCGCGCTTGCCGTTTTATGGTCAGACAACGCCGGTAGCGTCGACCCAAATGCTGCCAAACCACACACCCAAAAATACTAAACCCAAGAGGAACAAACACCATGTCTCTAGTTGAACCCTATGGCGGGCGCGGCCTGCAGGAACTGCTGCTCGAAGGTGATGAACTCGCCGCCGAACTGGCTCGCGCTGCCACTTTACCCAAAATACGCGTAAGTTCGCGTGAAAAGGGCGACCTCATCATGCTGGGCATTGGCGGGTTTACGCCGCTGGAGGGATTCATGTCGCACGCCGACTGGTCAGGCATTTGTGACGGCATGAAGATGGCGAGTGGCCTGTTCTGGCCCATCCCGATCACCCTCTCTACCGACCCGGCGACTGCTGATGCCATCAAACTGGGTAGCGACATCGCGCTGACCGACCCGGACAACGGCTGCATCCTCGCGACCATGCGCGTGACCGAAAAATATGCAATCGACAAGGCGCACGAATGTGCGACCGTGTTCAAGACCACCGATCCGAAGCATCCCGGTGTCAAGTTAGTCATGGAACAGGGCGACATCAATCTGGCGGGCCCGGTCAAAGTGCTATCCCAGGGCGATTTCCCGGAAAAATACGGCGCCCTTTTTATGTCGCCCAGACAGACGCGCGCGCAGTTTGAGGCGATGGGATGGAGCAAGGTTGCTGCCTTTCAGACCCGTAACCCGATGCACCGATCCCATGAGTACCTGGCCAAAATTGCCATCGAAACCTGCGATGGCGTTCTGATCCACTCCTTGCTCGGCAACCTCAAACCGGGTGACATTCCAGCCGAAGTACGCGCCAAAGCCATCGCCACCCTGACTGAAAATTACTTCGTCAAGAAAACCGTCATTCAAGCCGGTTACCCCCTGGATATGCGCTATGCCGGCCCGCGCGAAGCGCTGCTGCATGCCCTGTTCCGGCAGAACTACGGCTGCTCGCACCAGATTGTCGGACGCGACCACGCCGGCGTCGGCAGCTACTACGGCCCGTTCGACGCCCACCACATCTTTGACACCATTCCCCCAGACGCGTTACAGACACAGCCACTCAAAATCGACATAGCATTCTGGTGCTACAAATGCGGCGGCATGGCCTCGGCGCGCACCTGCCCGCACACCGATGCGGATCGGCTGCAGGTCTCCGGCACCCAATTGCGCAAATCGCTGTCTGAAGGTGCACCCGTTGCGCCCGAATTCAGCCGACCTGAAGTACTGGCAATCTTGCGCGAGTACTACGCCAGTCTTGATACCAAGTAAACCCCGTAAACCCCAACCCCCAAGAAGGAGATAAGAAATGCCAACCTACGTGAGAACCGACAAGTGCGATGGATGCAAAGGGCAGGACAAAACTGCTTGCATGTACATCTGCCCGCACGATCTGATGGCGCTGGACAAGGATGGCTCGCAAACCGGCCATGCCATGAAGGCGTGGAATCAGGAGCCTGAACAGTGCTGGGAATGTTATTCCTGTGTGAAGATTTGTCCGCAAAACGCGATCGAAGTGCGTCACTACGCAGACATCGTGCCGTTGGGCGGCTCGGTGCAGCCGATGCGCGGCTCCGATTCAATTATGTGGACCATCAAGTTCCGCAACGGCACGCTCAAACGCTTCAAATTTCCGATTCGTACCACCGCCGAGGGTTCCATTGATCCCTACGGTAACAAGCCGATGCCAAAAATGGCTGAGCTCTCCAGTCCAGCCATGTTTACCCAGGCAGTGATGGGCGGCTACCGTACCGGCCTGGCCTCCGAACTGATCCGCTGCAAATAACCCAACCCATTCAAAAGGTGAATCGAATGTCTCAAGCTAGCTTTGAAAATCCCAAAATCATTCAGGAAGACCTGGACATACTGATAGTCGGCGGCGGCATGGCAAGTTGCGGTGCCGCTTATGAAGTGGTGCGCTGGGCCGATGCCGTCAAGGCCGAAACCGGCACCGAACTCAAGATCAAACTGGTGGACAAGGCAGCCTTGGACCGCTCCGGTGCCGTGGCGCAGGGTCTTTCCGCGATCAATACCTACATCGGGCCTGACCTGGACCCAGCCGACTATGCCCGCATGGTCTCCAACGACCTGATGGGCATCACCCGTGACGACCTGACCTACGACATGGGCCGTATCGTCGATGACTCCGTGCATTTGTTCGAAGAGTGGGGCCTGCCGATCTGGAAAACCGACGCCGAGGGCGTGCGCCACGACGGTGCCGAATCGCTGAAAGAAGGCATTCCATCTCTCAAGGACGGCGGCAAACCAGTACGCTCAGGCAAGTGGCAGATCATGATCAACGGCGAGTCCTACAAATGGATCGTCGCCGAGGCGGCCAAAAAGGCGCTCGGTCTGGCACGCATCGAAGAACGTATATTTATTGTCAAGCTGATCAACGACAAGAACGACCCCTCGCGCGTGGCTGGCGCAGTGGGCTTCTCGGTGCGTGACAACACGATCCATATCTACAAGGCCAAGGCCGTCCTGCTGGCGGCAGGCGGCTGCGTCAACCTGTTCCGTCCGCGCTCGGTCGGTGAAGGTCAGGGCCGCGCCTGGTATCCGGTGTGGAATGCCGGCTCCACCTATGCCATGGCCGCTGAGGCCGGTGCCGAGATGACCATGATGGAAAACCGCTTTGTGCCGGCTCGATTCAAAGACGGCTACGGTCCGGTCGGTGCCTGGTTCCTGTTGTTCAAGGCCAAGGCAATCAATGCCTACGGCGAGGATTACATGGTCAAGAACAAGGAAATGCTCAACGACTACCCGCCGTACGGCCAGGCCGCCGTTCCGGCTTCCTGCCTGCGCAACCACCTGATGCTCAAAGAAATGAAGGACGGTCACGGCCCGATCTACATGGACACAGTCACCGCGCTGGCCAAACTGCGCGAAACGCTCTCGCCCAAGGAAGTCAAGCATCTGGAAGCGGAAGCCTGGGAAGACTTCATCGACATGTGCATCGGCCAATGCGGTATCTGGGTCGGTGAAAACATCGAGCCCGAAAAGAAAATGTCCGAACTGATTCCGACCGAGCCCTACCTGCTCGGCTCGCATTCGGGTTGCTGCGGCATCTGGGTGTCGGGTCCGGAAGATCTGGGCGCACCGACTACCGAAGAGTATGACGGCATCCCCGCCCATCTGCCCAAGGGCTGGAACTGGGGCTATCGCTCCATGACCACGGTCAAGGGGCTATTCACTGCGGGCGATGGTGTGGGCGCTTCGGGCCACAAATTCTCTTCCGGTTCCCATGCAGAAGGACGCATAGCCGCCAAGGCCATGGTCAAATTTGCCATTGACAACAAGGATTGGAAGGTTGAGCTTGACACCTCTGTCGAGCAACTCGCAGCAGAGATTTATCAGCCGGTGCGTACTTTCCTTGAGTTCAAGGATTACAGCACCGCGATCGACATCAATCCGAACTACATCGTGCCCAAGATGCTGCAGATGCGCCTGCAGAAAATCATGGACGAGTATGTTGCCGGTTGCAGCACCTACTACAACACCAATGACAAGATGCTGGCGGTGGCCGAGGAGAAGCTCAATCTGCTCAAGGAAGACTCGCTGAAAATGCGCGCAAAAGACCTGCACGAGTTGCTGCGGGCCTGGGAAAACTACCATCGCATCATCACTGCCGAAGCACACATGAAGCACATCCAGTTCCGCGAAGAAAGCCGCTACCCCGGTTTCTACTATCGCACCGACAAGAACTTTGTCGATGAGAAAAACTGGCACTGCTTCGTCAATTCGATCTACGACAAGAACACCAAGCAGTGGACTTGCTTCAAACGCAAGCACGTTGATCTGGTGGACAAGTCCAAGCTGTTCAAGGTAGCGCCAGCGCATTGAGCGTCCCATTGCTCTTGGTCGCGTAAGATCGCGAAGGCCGGGTGCCGCAAGGTAGCCGGCCTGTTTTTTTACAAAAAGGTTTTCGTCCTGCTCCAGTGACGTGCAACAAGGTATCAGCAATGAACGACAACAAGACGAAGAATCTACCCTTTCCTGGCAGCCCGGTGGTGCCGCAGACATTTGATGGCAGCAAGGTGATCCAGTTTCAATGCCGCAAAGGCATTGCTTGCTGGAACGCCTGTTGTAGCAACATCGACATCTCTTTGACTCCTTATGACATTCTGCGACTCAAGCGCCGCTTCGAGACCAGTTCCGGCGAGTTCCTGCAAAAATACACGGTCCCCTTCGAGATTGAGCAGAACAGCATCGCTGGCGTCAAACTGCGACCGGTCGAAAATGGCACAGCCTGCCAGTTCATGACACCAGCAGGCTGTAGCGTCTATGCAGACCGTCCGACCGCCTGCCGCTACTATCCGGTCGCGCTGTTGTCGCTGCGACGCCAGGATGAAAGCACTGACCATACTTCCTACGCGCTGGTTGAAGAGGCGCACTGCCTGGGCCACAAGGAGCCGCGCCAAATTAGCGTCAATGACTACCGCAAGGAGCAGGGGCTGGAAGAGTATGACGATCTGGCGCGCGGCTGGCGTCAACTGATTCTGAAGAAAAAATCATCCGGCCCGAGCATTGGAACGCCCTCCAAGCGCAGCCTGGAGCTCTTCTTCATGGTTTGCTACGACCTCGACCGTTTCAGCCAATTCGTGGCCAGCGATGGCTTCAGCGACATCTACGATTTGCCAGCGCAAGAGATGAAGAACATTCTTTGCGACGACGTTGAGCTGATGCAGTTCGGCTTCCGCTTGCTCAGGCAAGTCCTGTTCGGTGAGGAGTCCATTCCACTGCGCAAGGAAGCGGCGCATGAGCGGCGTTTGCGTCACCAGGAGAAGATCCAGCGCATGGAGACTGAGTCGGCAGCGCGCCGCGCTGCGGAGCAGGATGAGATGTACGAAAACCCGGATGAATGAACACCGGCTCAGAGTTGGCGCCAGGGCAAGCCATGCATGCGCCATCCGCCCAATGTTCCGCGATGATGCTGCGGATCCAGGTCGCCCTCGAAACCCTCAAGGACATTGCTCACATTGGTGAAGCCGTCCCGTTCAAGCGCCAGCCCCGCATCCACTGATCGTTTGCCGCTGCGGCAGATCAGAATGACCTGCCGGTCCCTGCGCCCAGCCATGCGCAAAACAGAGTCGCAAAAGTTCGGGTTGACTTCAAAATCGGGCGAGATATTCCACTCGATATTGACCGCATCAGTCGGATGGCCGACGTAATAAAACTCGTCTTCCGTTCGGCAGTCAATTAGCAAAGTGTTCGGATTGGCTTGAAGAACCTCAAAGGCTTGTTTCGGGTGTAAGTGTTCCATGTATGACTCCTTGGCCGTATTGTGCAACGACAAATGGCGTGCCTTCGGACTTCTTTGTCATATCGATATTACCCGCAGTCAAGTTCCAAAGCCTATTTTTTCTGCGCGAGCTCCTGCAGCTTTGTCGGCTCAATGATGTGTTGGTTCAGGCCCGCTTCTTTCACGCTGGCACCGTAAGCCACGCTCATGAGTTGTGAGTAGTACATCACCGGCATGTTGAGCTTGGTGCCATGGTTGCGGTTGATCTCGGACTGATAGACCTCCACATTGGCCTGACACAATGGGCAGGGCGTGACAATCATGTCGGCACCGTTATCGTAGGCCGATTCAACAAGCTCACGAATGAGCTTCTGACTCTTTTCAGGCTCTGGAAAGCCGAGCGCCCCACCGCAGCAGCTCACTTTATGCTCCCAGTTCGCAATCGGCTCGCCGCCCACGGTCTCAATCAGTTTGTCCAGATACATCGGGTTTTCAAACGACTCACCGGCAATGCCAAATGGGCGGTTGGTCTGGCAGCCCACATAGCCGGCAAACTTGATACCTGCCAACGGTTTCACCACCGGTTTCTTGAGTTCATCGTAGCCAAAGTCTTCAATCAAAACTTCAACCATGTGGCGTACTGGCGCGCTGCCCTTGTAGGTCAATCCGGCTTCTTTCAGCGCCTTGTTGGTGTCGGCCAGCAGCGCCGCACTGCCGTCAATCTTTTCCTTGGACTCGCGCGCATTGAGCCAGCAACCGGCGCAGGTGGCGACGATGTCCTTACCCGGCAGGTGCTGTTCGGCCAATACCAGGTTGCGCGCATTCAAGGCCAGGCGTTCGAGTTGCCCGCCGCCCGCGTAACTGATCGACGCACTACAGCAGTTCCAGTCCGGGATCGGCGTCATCTTGAGATCAAGCGCCTTGCACATCGAGTTGACCGATACCAGGTAATTGGCAGCAGAGGCCTTGGGCTGTGACGAGCAGCCGGGGTAAAACGCGTATTCTTTTTTGGCCATAATGGGGAACTCCTTTAATCAGTTGAGGACAGAGCTAGCGAACATCCAACATCTGACGATCACTTGGGGACAGAGCTTGTTCACTTCGTGTAACTGCGGTCTGTCCCACAAGGTATTTTGGTTGGTAGCTGCGGTCAGTCCCGCAAAATTTCATGATGTTGGGTGCTGGTTCTGGTGCTCGATTTCGCGCGCCTTCTTCAGCATCGCGGTAATGCCGCTCTGGCCCTTGCAGCGGTGCCCGCCGAATAATTCAAACGGGTTGAGCCGCTGGGCCAGCATCATGTTGCGGCCGATGTCGCGCATGACCCAGGCTTGTTTGATGCCAGCCATCAGACCGTCCTTAAAGTACAGGCCCATCGTCAATTTAAGTTCATTGAGTCGGCCGGTCTTGACGCAGTTGTTCCAGAACTGCACCGAAAATAATCGGGTTGACTGCTTCTCGCGTGCCAGCCCGACCTGGTGCGCATAGCTGGCAAGCCCATGCATGATGTGGGTGATCGGAAGCTTGCGCGGGCAGCGTGCCATGCAGTTGTAGCAGGAGGTACACATCCACATTGAGTCAGACTTGAGCACCTCGTCGCGCTTGCCGGCCCGGATCATCATAAAAATCTTTTGTGGCGTGTGTTCCCAGTGCGGGCCCAGCGGACAGGAGCCCGCGCAAACGCCGCACTGCATGCACATCTTGACCCATTGACCATCCTCAACGTACGCCTCAACTTCTTTGAGAAAGTTGTTGTGGTAGCGCGTTGTGGCAGCGGTATTGTTGGCGCTCATTGTCATCTTTGTCGTTTGCAGCGTTTCCATTAACTGAACCCCTTCATCGGCGACATTCCAATTTCCTTGATCTTGGCGGCATACTCGTTGATCAACGCTGCCACACGCTGGCTGTCGGTAATCGCCACCTCGTAGCTGGCCACGCGCTCCGGCTCCAACCCCATCCCCTTGAGTGTGTCGTCGATCTTGCTCATGCGGTAATACGCCAGCTCCGAGCCTTTGACAAAATGACACTGATAGTCATCGCCCCGCTTGCAGCCCATCATCATCACACCGTCCCAGCCACCATTGAGCGCATCGGTAATCCAGATCGCATTGATCGAGCCGAGGCAGCGCACCGGAATAGCACGCACAAAGGCGGAATAAACAGTGCGCGACAGGCCCGCCATGTCGAGCGCCGGGTAGGCATCGTTCTCACAAGCCAGCAGCAGGATGCGCGGCCGCTCGGAGAACTCATCAGGCATGTCGAGTGACTTGATCTGACTGCCCACCGTATCGACCGAGTAGTTCTCAAAAGAGATCACCCGCACTGGACAGGCACCCATGCAGGTTCCACAACGCCGACAACGCGATTCATTGAATACCGGGAAGCGCCGCTCGTCCTCGTCGATCGCACCAAACGGACATTCGACCGTGCAGCGCTTGCACTGCGTACAACCCTCCAGCCGCACAATCGGGTATGACAAGTCGCCAGAGCGCGGATGTGCGGCCCGACCCAGCAGCGCATTCTCCACCGTCTGAATCGCTTTGAGCGCTGCGCCGGTGGCATCATCCGTGGCTTGCTGCATGTCCATGGGACGGCGCACCGGGCCCGCCGCATAGATGCCGGTGCGCCGCGTCTCGTAGGGAAAACAAATAAAGTGTGAATCAGTCAAACCAGCTTTGAGTTGCGGCAAATCCTTGCCCTGGCGATAGGTCAGATTCAGGATCGAAATGGGCTTGACGCCCGTCTGCTGCTCCTCAGGGATATCGATGTTGACCCCAGAATTCGGTACCTGGCCGGTAGCGAGCACCACCAGATCAGCACTGACAGTGGCGTCTTCATCAAGAATCAAATCCCGGAAGTTCACCGTGCATCCAGCGCCTTGTGCATTAACCTTGCTCACCTTGCCTTTGGTGAAGGTCACACCCTTGCGCTGCGCACTGCGGTAAAAATCCTCACTCATGCCGGGCAAACGAAGGTCAGAATAAAGTACAACAGTGTCAATGTCAGGATTGGCATCCTTGAAATACATCGCCTGCTTGACACTGGTCGCACAGCAATGACCCGAGCAATACGGCAAATGCGCTCCGGTCTCATCGCGCTGACCCGCACACTGAATGAACACGACGCTTTGCACCACGTGGCCATCGGTGCGCTGAATGGCGCCGCCATTGGCCGAGCAAGCCAGCGCTTCCAGCCCGGCTTGATCGACCACACCGGGCAGGCCGCCGCCGAGTTCAGGCAAACGTGCCATGTCATAAGTCGAAAAACCGCTGGCCTGAATGATCGCCCCAACCATCTCCTGCACCACGGCACCGCTCTCCTGCGCGATCTGGACCGCAAACCGACCCGGCGCCCCAGCCGTCTCGGCCAGTGTGGAACCCAGATGAACGCTGATGCGTGGATGCGCCACAACCCTGGCAATCAATTCCTTGACGCCAGTGGCTTGTGGCTCGGCATAGGGGTCACGAAACGGCACCCGCTTCCACAGCTTGGCCGCCCAGCCACCCAGCGCCGGCGCTTTTTCAACAAGAACCACTTCGTAGCCGGTTTCAGCCGCTTCGATCGCCGCCGTCAGGCCCGACACGCCGCCACCAACGACGAGAATCCGCTTGTTCGCACCGCGATCAGGGCTGCCAGCGGGCACTTTCATCTTCTTCAATTCGGCGCAACCCATGCGTATGTAGTCATCGGCCATTTCCTGACGCACTTCGTTATGTGCTGGCCCTTCGGCCACGATCCAGATCACACCTTCACGCAAATTGGCGCGTGCCATGGAAATCTCGGGGAAATTGAAAGCCTCGGTCTTTGCGCGACGCGAACAGGCAGCGATCATCAGATGACTGATACCCTCTTTCTTAATATCGTCGCGAATCATCTGGACGCCACCGGCGCTGCAAAGGAAGTCGTGGCGCTTGACCACCTGGATCTTGCCTTCCTTCTTCGCAATTTTCTCCAGCCCGTCGATATCGAGCGCCTCACCCAAGCCACAGCCAGCGCACAGGTACGCGGCGAATTTATTGTCAGCCACTTTATGCTTCCTCCCCAACGGTCTGATGAATAACCTTGATGGCGCGCAGCGCAGCGCCGGTGGCACTTTGCACCGAACGATTCACATCAAGGGGACTGGCCGCAGAGCCGGCACCAAGCATGCCGCCATCGGCCGAGCCCTCAATAAATCCTGAAGAATCCGTGATCACGTCGTCCGGCAGTGTGATTCCGTTGGCCTCCGGTTCCATGCCGATCGCCAGCACCACAAGGTCGTGCATGCTGGCATAACGGTGATAGCCCTCGGTGTCCACACCATGCAGGACCAGATCCCCATTCTTGGCCTGCTCGATGTTCGCTACTTTTGATTTGACAAAAGTAACCGTCGCATCCTGTTGCACCATCTGATAAAAATCTTCGAAGCGGTCAATCGCACGGATATCGATGTAATAGACCGTTGATTTGGCTGCGTCGCCATGGGCTTCACGCACGTACTGCGTCTGTTTCAGCGTGGCCATGCAACAGATACGCGAACAATGCCGCAAATGGTTCTCGTCGCGCGAACCGGCACACTGGATGAAGGCAATGTCTTTCGCTTCCCGTCCGTCCGATGGACGCAGCAGCTTGCCACCGGTAGGCCCGGCCGGATCAGCCAAGCGCTCGAACTCGACGCTGGTGATCACATTGGGGAAGCGCCCATAGCCGTAGGGCTGAATCTTGGCTGCATCGTAGGGTTTCCAGCCGGTCGCCCAGACCACAGCACCCACCGCAAGTTCGACCGTCTCTTCCTGCATCGCGAGGTCGATGGCATCGACCTTGCAGGCCGCTTTAGCCTTGTCGGCCTCTTCCGTGCCAATCAGGGACGGGTCGAGCACATAGCGCTGCGGATACGCCATCGCGTACGGCAGATGCGCCGCCTTGATCTTGCCCTGACCATAGTTGTACGCATCAGGAATCTCGCTACTGACCACTGCGGCGCACTCGCCGCAAGCGGTGCAGTTCTCGTTGACGTAGCGCGGACGAATCTTCAACGTAGCCGTGTAGGCCCCGCGTTTGCCTTCAATTCGAACGACCTCAGTCATCGTCATCACACGCACATTCCGGTTGCCCTTGAGTCGTCGCAGATTGATTTCGAGTCCGCAGGCCGGATGGCACATCTTCGGAAAATATCGGTACAGCAGCGCGGTACGCCCACCCAACGTAGCGCTGCGCTCGATCAGGACAACCTCCCGTCCGCATTCTGCCGCTTCGAGCGCCGCCGTCATGCCGCTGATGCCAGCGCCAACCACGAGAATGGTTTGACTGGTCGCGATAGGTACCTTCATAAATCCTCCTTTGCTTCGATCGCTCATTCGAGCGGTCGAATTTCAAAATCAAAATTGACAAGATCAACCAGCAGCCAGGTCGCGGGAGCGCCGAGCCCCGCCACGCTACCCGGATTTACCAGCCACGTCATACCCCCGCCAAGGGTCGGCTGCTGTACCACGCTGGCTTCATGAGAGTGGCCACAACAAACGACGTCATAGTCACCGGTGCAGGCCAATCCGCGCGCATAGTGCGGATAGTGCGTCGCAAACAGCCTTCGGCCGGCCAAGCGCAAGTCGATATCCGGCCCGTGGTAGATGATCAGCCCAGCCGACGAACTGCACAAATTCCAGAGCGCCACTGGGTCTCCCAGATTGTTACCATGCACCACATGGACCGGCAGCCCGAGTTGCAGCAGTGGGCGCAAAGTCATCGCGCCAATCAGATCACCGCAGTGGATGACAAGCTCGGCCCCGGCTTTCTTTGCGGCAGTCACTGCCGCCGTCAACATCGGGGCACGATCATGACTATCAGAGACGACACAAATTTTCATTGTGCAAGTCTCATATCACCAACGGCCCGTAATAATCAGCGCCGTCTGCACCGGTTGCCAAGTCAGCAGCCGTGGTCCCGCTGGAGAGGCCCTTCCTCTGGCTTGCATGGTCGGCTTGAACGCGCAACAACGTCAACACGCAGCGCCGCAAGTCGGTGTAATCTGTATGCCCGGTTCCATACTGGTCAGCGTCGGCGTAAAAAAACTGGCAGCGATAGCGCTCCTGGGCTGTCTTGCACACCACAAAATTGGCGCCGTCCACGCTCCAATACAGCGTCGGGCAACTCGTCAATTCATCGCTGCCGGGGTCAAGCTTCAATTCGCTGTCGGCCAGCTCCGGCGACATCGGCTGGCGATAGCGTTGCCGCAAAAGCTCAGCCACGAGTTCGCACTCTTGCTCAGTGAAATTGGAAACTGGGACATTCACGCATCGACCTCGATTCAAGAAACAACGTGCCCTTTTTTATCCCCTAAGAGCACGATTAAGGCGTGATTGTCAGACACGTAAATTGATAAGTCACCTACCCATAGGGACTAGCGGGGCTACCCATTCGGAGTATGGTCGTAGGTGCATTTTTCTTGTTCAATCAATGTCAGTCAATCTGTGAATCGGCATGAAACATCAACTTAGCTGACAGTCTGCGTGTCACGTCGATCAGATCGTGA
>JADGRK010000194.1 GCA_017880985.1 Rhodoferax sp.
GTGCCGACATCGGTCCAGGCACCGTCATAGCGTTGCGCGGAAACCAGACAATTGTCCATCGCAACGCGCAACAGCGCAGCCAGTGGGGCCTTGAGGCCACGTGGGTTGCCGGGCACGATGTCGCACCAGGGCGGCGCGAACAAGGCTTTGCGGTAGAGGCCGATGGTGCTGTAGGTATAGCGCGGCCGGGGGTCGTCAGGCGGCAGATTGAGTGCCAGACCGGAATCCAGGTCCAAACCGAAGTCGCCCCGCGGATGGTGCGCGGGGTTGGGCACCAGCCAAAGGTGCGCCAGTTGGTCACTGGCAATGAAACGCTGCACGGCGGTCTGGCCAAATACAAAATCGGGCGCAAACACGTCGGCCGCCAGCACCCAGAACAGATCCAAGCGGCTGCCAGCAGATTGCGCCGGGCACAGCAGCGGCAACGCCCGCGTAATGCCACCGGCGGTTTCAAGCGCGCCACCAAAGTCGCGGCCTTCGTGTGAGTAGCTGATTTCAAATTGCTCGTGTTTTGATAGCTGCTGGCGCTTATCAGACGGGGGCTGGAGCACCAAAATATGCCCAAACCTGGCAACCATCTGTTGTCCCAGCCAGGCCGTGTTGATCACCACGCGCTTGACCCCGCCCCGTGCCAGCGCCTCCAGGTGCCACTGCATCAACGGTTTGCCCTGCACCGGCAACAGCGGCTTGGGGGTGTGATCCGACAGGGGCCGCATGCGCTCACCGCGACCGGCGGCCAGCAGCATGGCAGTTATCGAATCAGTTGGATATTGTCTTGGGCTTTGGGCTAGTATCATCACATTTCATTTTCACCCACAGGAGCGGCACATGGGATTGATGGACTTTATCAAGAAACAGTTTATTGACATCATCCAATGGACTGAAGATGCGGATGGCACGCTGGCCTGGCGCTTTCCGATGGCCGATATGGAAATCCAGAATGGCGCCTCACTCACCGTGCGCGAGTCACAGATGGCGCTGTTTGTCAATGAAGGCAAGGCCGCCGATGTGTTTGGCCCCGGCACCTACAAGCTCACCACGCAAACCCTGCCGGTGCTGACTTACCTGAAGAATTGGGACAAGCTGTTTGAGTCACCCTTCAAGAGCGATGTGTACTTTTTCAGCACGCGCCAGCAGGTCGATCAGAAGTGGGGCACGCCGCAACCGATCACGATTCGCGACAAGGACTTTGGCGCGGTGCGCCTGCGTGCTTTTGGCAACTACAGTTTTCGCGTCGCCGACCCCAAGCTGTTTCAGACCGAGATTTCGGGCACGCGCGACAGCTATGGCGTGAGCGATCTGGACGGGCAACTGCGCGCCCTGGTGCTGCAAAATATCAGCAATGCGATTGCCGCCAGCGGCATTGCCTTTCTGGACCTGGCTTCGAACCAGTTGATGTTTGCGCAGGCGCTCACGACGCAACTGGCGCCCGAGTTTGCCAAGATCGGCCTCAAGCTGGAAGGCATGACGCTGCAAAACCTCTCGCTGCCCGAGGACCTGCAGAAAATTCTGGATCAAAAGATCGGCATGGGCATGGTCGGCAATGACATGGCCAAGTTCATGCAGTACCAGACAGCGCAGGCGATCCCCAAATTTGCCGAGGGCGGCGGAGGTGGCGGTAGTGGCATCGCGGGCGACGCCATGGGCCTGGGCGCTGGTGTGGCGCTGGGCCAGGTGCTGGCGCAAAACCTGGCAGCCGGTTTGCAGGGCGGCGCGGCCGTCGCACCCGCTGCCGCACCGGCCGCGGGCGTGAAAGCCGAAGATGTGATGGCAACCCTTGAAAAGCTGGGCGACCTCAAAACCAAAGGCATCCTGACGCAGGAAGAATTTGACGTGAAGAAGGCGGAGCTGCTGAAAAAACTCGTCTGACGCCCAGGCTGTCATCCCGGCCTTGAGCCGGAATCCAGGCTGGCGTGCCGAGCACTGGATTGCGGATCAAGTCCGCAATGACAACCGCAGATAGAACCCATATCCATTAGCCGATTAGTAGCAAGCCATGGCAACCGAATCGCTCCAACGCGCCTACCGGGCGCCGTGCCCGGGTTGTGGCGCGCCGGTGGAATTTCGCAGCGCGCAGTCCACCCACGCGGTCTGCGGTTATTGCCAGAGCACGGTGCTGCGCCAGGGCGAAACGCTGTCACGCATCGGCAAAATGGCCGAGCTGTTTGATGACCACAGCCCGCTGCAACTACAGGCCTCTGGCATCTGGAACAACAAGCCCTTCACGCTGGTGGGGCGGCTGCAATACAAGTACGGTGAAGGCACCTGGACCGAGTGGTATGCGGTGCTGGTGGATGGCAGCAGCGCCTACCTGAGTGAGGACAACGGCGCTTACGTTTTCAGCACGCCGCTACAGACGCAGCGCGACATGCCCGGCGCCGAAACTTTTCGGGTCGGCAGCAGCACCACGATGGGCGGCAAGGCATTCAGTGTGGCTTCCAATAACCAGGTTGCCTTGCTGTCGGCGCAGGGCGAATTGCCGCATTTGCCCGAGTTGGGCAAGTCATTTGCCATGGTCGAGCTGCGCAGCGCCGACGGCGCCGTGCTCAGCATCGATTACAGCAGCCAGCCGCCCGAGGTGTCGATTGGTCAGTCGGTGTTGCTGGACGACCTCAAGCTCTCCGGTCTGCGCGATGAGTCGGTGAAGAACGAGAAAGGCCAACAGTTCAACTGCCCCAACTGCGGCGCTACCGTGACCGTCACTTTGGCCAGCAGCAAGAGCATCACCTGTGGCTCCTGTCACAGTATCATTGACCTGTCGCAGGGCATTGGCGCCGAGCTAAAGCACGCCATTCAGGATGAGCCGGTGGAGCCGCTGATCGCACTCGGCAGCCAGGGCACTTTGCAGGGCGCGACGTGGCAAGTGGTGGGCTTTCAACACCGCATGGGCACCGACCCGAGCGACCCCGACGAACAGTTTGGCTGGGAAGAGTATCTGCTCTACAACCTCAAGCGCGGCTTCATTTTTCTGGTTGATTCCACCGAAGGCTGGAGTGTGGTCAAACCCACCACTGGCGCGCCGGTGCTGAGCGAGGACGGCCGCAGCGCCACTTATCTGGGCACGCGCTACCAGCTCAAAGAGAGCTACAGCGCAGAGACCAGCTATGTGCTGGGCGAGTTCTACTGGCAGGTCACGCGCGGCCAGAAGACTTCGAACCGTGATTTTGTCAGCGGCGCCAGCTTGCTGTCGCTGGAGCAGTCAGCCAATGAAGTCACCTGGTCGCTGGGCAGCAAGATCGAGAGCGATGCGGTCGCGGCGGCGTTCAAGCTGGAAGATAAAAAAGACCTGCTCAAGCGCAGCGATGCAGGCCCTGCAAGCGCCGGCAAAAAGGTCGGCTGCGGCACCATCATCCTGGTCATTTTTGTTATTCTTCTGATGCTGTTGATCATGAGTCGGTGTTCGAGTTGTGATCCAAAAACAGAGAACTGTTCTTCCAGCAGTTCGCGCAGCTCCGGCGGCTCGTATGGCGGCTTCTCCAGCGGCGGCGGACACAAATAACGCTCACTATTTTTGAAGGAGATCACCATGGGTATCGAATGGATAAAACCGGAGGTTGTTTTGGGCTCAATCATGTATGCGCTGATAGGCGTGTTCATTTTCGGCCTTTGCTTCGTGATCATTGACAAAATCACGCCTTACCACTTGTGGAACGAAATTATCGAGAAGCAAAACCGGGCGCTGGCACTGGTGGTGGCCGCCATGTCGCTGGGCATTTGCATCATCATCGCTGCCGCCATTCACTGATGGCTGCCGAACAGCCGGGCCCACGCCCGGTTGAAGTCGCCCTGCTGACGTCAGTTTTTATTGTCTCGGCTTGCGGGCTGGTCTATGAGCTCGCGGCCGGCGCCCTGGCGTCCTATTTGCTGGGCGACTCGGTGCTGCAATTTTCCACCGTCATCGGCACCTATCTCTTTGCCATGGGCGTGGGCTCTTACCTGTCGCGCTTCTTTGAGCGCCAGTTGCCGGCTCATTTTCTGCGCATAGAACTGCTGGTAGCGCTTATTGGTGGATCGTTACCCGCTCTGCTTTTTGTAGCAAATGCGGAGCTGCCGGGGGCTTTTCGCTGGTTGTTGTATGCGCTGGTGCTGGCGGTAGGCACGCTGGTCGGGCTGGAGATTCCACTGGTCATGCGCATCCTCAAGCGCAATGTGGCGCTCAAAGACCTGGTGTCGCAGGTGCTCACTTTTGACTATCTCGGCGCCTTGGCGGTGTCGCTGGCGTTTCCGCTGCTGCTCGTGCCCCAGTTGGGACTGATCCGCACCGGCTTGCTGTTCGGGCTGATGAACGCGGCGGTGGCTTTGTGGGCGCTGTGGCTGTTTCGGCATGAGCTGCGCCAGTTCCGGGCCCATACGCTGGCCTGTCTGGCGACGCTGGGCGCCCTGGTCGGCGGCATGGCGGGGGCGAACCAGATCACCAGCTGGACTGAGGACAAGATGTACCAGGACCGCGTGGTGTTGGCCCAGACCTCGCCCTACCAGCGCATCGTGGTCACCTATGGTCCGGGTGAAGGCCGGGCTGGTTATCGTCTCTTTTTGAACGGCAATTTGCAGTTTGCGCAGCGTGACGAGTACCGCTACCACGAGGCGCTGGTGCACCCGGTGATGTCGGCTTATTCGGCAGCCGGCGCTGCGCCAAAAAAAGTGGCGGTGCTGGGCGGTGGCGACGGCATGGCGGTGCGTGAAATCCTCAAATACCCCGGCGTTGAGCATGTGACGCTGGTGGAACTGGACCCGGCCATGACGGAGCTGTTCTCGCAGCAGCCGGTGCTGGTGCAACTGAATGGTGGTGCCTTGAAGTCACCCAAGGTCAAGATCATCAACACCGATGCCTTCAGTTGGCTGGAGAGGACAAGCGATGTGTTTGACGTGATCGTCGTCGATTTCCCGGACCCGACCAATTTCAATATCGGCAAGCTCTACACCAACTCGTTTTACGCGCTGCTGGACAAACACCTGGCCGCCAGCGGCTATGCCGTGATCCAGACCACCTCCCCGCTGGTGGCGCGCCAGAGTTTCTGGACCGTGGTCAGCACCATCGAATCGGTCGGCTTGACCGCCACGCCCTACCATGCGCATGTGCCCAGTTTTGGCGAGTGGGGCTACGTGGTGGCCAGCCGCAGACCATATCGAATGCCCACTGCGCTGCCCGAGGGCTTGCGTTTCTTGAGCCTGCACAACCTGCCAGCCCTGTTTGACTTCCCGCTGGACATGGCCCGCGTCCCGACCGAAGTCAATCGCTTGTCGAATCAGGTGCTGGTGACGACTTATGAGGCGGAGTGG
>JADGRK010000195.1 GCA_017880985.1 Rhodoferax sp.
TTGTAGATGTTGCCCTTGCGCTGTTCGCAACCTTCAATTTCAATCTCGTAGTCGAGAAGTTTTTGTCCATCGACAATGGCCAGGCGGCGTTCTTCAGCCTGCGTGGCGTTAATCAGCATCCGTTTCATGGGTAGCGTTCCTTCAATTCAAATAGCAAACATGCTCTTGACGAGCCTTTGATACCGAAACTGACGCTTTGAATAAAGGGAAGGAAAAGCCGGAGAACCAGGACTCAAATGATGAGTCTTGGCATGGGCGCGTGGAGGGGAGCGGGTTGTCTGGGTTGTGGGATAGCTATTAAAATAATAGCTGCTTGCGCCCATTGGACGGGCGATAATGGCCGATTTATGCCAAAAAACGGCGCGAAAACGCAGCGCTGGCAAAGTTGAATCAGGCTCATTAACACAAACATCTCGCTTCATTCCGTTCACAGACAAAGCTGTCTGCGAGCTTGGGGGTATTCCATATCAGTGTTTCAAGGCGTCGTCTTGACCTCTCGCTTTGCAAGCCACCGCAAGCATCTGGCTTGGGGTTTGCGCGCAATGGACGAGTTGGCGGTATCGACCTTCTGGCGCGGCTGGGAGTGGCGGGTGAATTAAACTCCACCTCAATGAAGATTTGACTAGTTCAGTTAAATCAACCACTTACAGCGCATCGCTAGTGAAACACATTATAGGGGGCAATCCAGCCTCTGCGTTACCCCAGGTTAAAACGCTATGCATCGATGACGATGCAGCGGGGCAGCGGCTCGACAATTTCCTGCTGCGCCAACTCAAAGGCGTACCCAAAACCCACATCTATCGCATCATCCGCAGTGGCGAGGTCAGGGTCAACAAAGGACGGGCATCGGTTGATTCACGCTTGGCGGTGGGCGACCTGGTGCGACTGCCACCGGTTCGGATTTCCGGGCGCGTCGCTGAAAAGGCCGAGGCGATGGCGCAGGTTTCGCTGCGCGGTGCGCCGGCCCGGGACTTCTCCGTTCTGTTTGAAGACGAACATCTGCTGGCGATTGACAAACCGGCCGGTGTGGCGGTGCATGGCGGCTCCGGTGTGAGTTTTGGTGTGATTGAGCAGTTGCGCATGGCCCGACCCGAAGCCAAATTTCTGGAGCTGGTGCATCGACTCGATCGTGACACCAGCGGCATCTTGTTGATCGCCAAGAAACGCAGCGCCCTGACCAACCTGCAAGACCAGTTTCGTCAACGCCAAACCGGCAAGACTTACCTGGCGCTGGTGCTGGGACGCTGGCCAGCCAACAAAAAAGTGCTGGACCAGCCGCTGTTTAAATATCTGCTGGAAAGCAAGGACGGCAGTGCCGGCGAGCGGCGCGTCAAGGTGGTGGGCCGGGACGACCCGAACGGCATGCCCTCGGTCACCCTGGTGAAAGTCCGAGAAACCCTGGCGAGCGGTTTTACCTTGCTCGAAGTCACCATCAAGACCGGGCGTACCCATCAGATTCGGGTCCATCTGGCGAGCCAGGGTTTCCCGATTGCGGGGGACGATAAATACGGCGACTTTGAGTCGAACCGGAAGCTGCAGCGCGCCGGATCGGTGCCGTCCCTCAAGCGCATGTTTCTGCATGCCTGGCGCCTGCAAATCAAACATCCGGCCAGCGGCGAGCGACTCGAACTGCTGGCCCCCTTACCCTTTGAACTTGAAACGTTTACCCACCATGCCGCAGATACTGATGCCCGCTAGACCGGCACGCCGCCAGTTTGATTTGATTGCCTTTGACTGGGATGGCACCTTGTTTGATTCGACCGCCATCATTACCCGTTGCATTCAAAATGCGGTGCGCGATGTGGGCGGCACGGTGCCGAGCGACCAGGACGCCGCCTACGTCATCGGCATGGGCTTGATGCAGGCCCTGGCGTATGCGGCACCCGATGTGCCCAAAGACAAATACGCTGAGTTGGGTGCGCGCTACCGGCACCATTACGTCGCTCGCAAAAACGATATCAGTCTGTTTGCAGGTGTGGTGCCGATGCTGGTGGATTTAAAGTCGCGCCAGCATTGCCTGTCGGTGGCCACTGGCAAAAGCCGAAAGGGCCTGGATGACGTCTTGCAGGCGGTCGAACTCAAAGGCATGTTCGACGGGTCGCGCACGGCCGATGAGACGGCGGGCAAGCCAGACCCTCGCATGTTGCAGGAGTTGATGCACGAGTTTGGCGTGGCACCCGAGCGAACGCTGATGATCGGCGACACCACGCATGACTTGCAGATGGCTTTGAACGCCGGCTGCGCCAGCGTCGGGGTGAGTTACGGGGCCCATGAACCGGAGGCTTTTGTTGCCCTCAGCCCGCGTTTTGTGGCCCATTCGGTTGCCGACCTTCACCATTGGCTGTTGGGCAACGCTTGATCGATCAACGCCCGGCCATGACCCAGCTCAATGCCCTGTGCAACTCGCTTGATCTGGTTGATGCTGGTGACGGGGTACCGTTTAACGTGATTTACTATTCGCAGCACTGTCGAGCCTTTGCGATTCGATATCGCGGCCAGGTCCATGCCTATCTGAATCGCTGCTCGCATGTGGCGATGGAGATGGATTACCAGCCAAACCATTTTTTTGACAGCACCGGACACTGGCTGATGTGTGCCACGCACGGTGCCGTATATTCGCCGCAGACCGGGCAGTGCCGCAGGGGTCCGTGCCGGGGTGGCTTGGTCAAAATTGGCCTTTCCGAACTGGACGGTCTTGTGCACTGGCATACTGCCCCTCATCTCAAACCCCTGGAATCGTGAAATGACTGAGCCCCATAACCCTGAAAAAGATCCATCCGAAGGCCCGGGCTGGGAGCGCAGCACGCTCGAAAAGCTGGCTTTCGCGTCTTTGGCCGAGCAGCGCACGGCGCGCCGCTGGCGTAATTTTGTGCGACTCGCCTGGCTGGTGTTTTTTGTGGCTTTGGTCTGGGCCGCCGTTAATCAAAGCGGTGCCTCCAAGGATGTTTCAACACCGCACACTGCGGTGGTCGAGATCAAGGGTGAAATAGCTTCCGGGGCGGAAGCCAGTGCCGAGTTGATTGTGGCCGCCTTGCGGGCCGCCTTTGAGGACGCCGGTGCCAAGGCGGTGGTCGTGTTGATCAACTCACCGGGTGGCAGTCCGGTGCAGGCCGGCATCATCAATGACGAGATCAGACGGCTTAAAGCCAAGCACAAAAAGCCGATCTATGCCGTGGTCGAAGACACCTGTGCCTCGGCGGCTTATTACATTGCGGTCGCCGCCGACAAGATTTTTGTCGATAAGGCCAGCATTGTGGGCAGCATTGGTGTGCTGATGGACGGTTTTGGTTTTACCGGCCTGATGGACAAGCTCGGCGTCGAGCGGCGCCTCATGACGGCCGGTGTCAACAAAGGCTTTCTGGACCCGTTCAGCCCGCAAACCGAGAAACACCGCGCTTTTGCACAGACCATGCTGGACCAGATTCACCAGCAGTTCATTGACGCGGTCAAGGCCGGTCGTGGCAAGCGGCTGAGGGAAACGCCTGAGACCTTCAGCGGCCTGTTCTGGAGTGGCCAGCAGGCGATTGAGCTCGGTCTGGCGGACCAGTTTGGGAGTCTGGACTATGTTGCGCGCGAAGTCGTCAAGGCGGAAGAAATCGTTGATTACACGCGCCGCGAAAATGTGGCCGAACGCCTGGCCAAACGTTTTGGTGCCGCGATGGGTGAAGGCGCGGTGCATGCCCTCCAGTCGATTCCGGCGCTGCACTGAACCGATTCAAAGCGTCATCGCCCGAGCGCAAACACGGCCGGCGTTGCGTTGTCCAGTGGCGACGTCTTTTGCCGCCAGTTTTTGACGCTGTCGCTGCGGCAACTGGCCCGGCTCAGGGTCAGTCCGCTGCACAACGCCAGTCGGGTGTTGTGCTGTAGTGTCTGAAGCAGCGTTTGCAGCATGGCGGCGTTGCGGTAGGGGGTTTCGATAAACATTTGGGTTTGCCCGGTTCTCAAAGCCAGTGACTCCAGTTCGCGTACGCGCTGGGCGCGCTCGGTAGGGTCTTGTGGCAGGTAGCCGACAAACGCAAAATTCTGACCATTGAGGCCGCTCGCCGCCAGCGCCAGCAGCAGCGACACCGGGCCGGTGAGCGGAACCACCTCGAGCCCCAGATCATGGGCGGCACGCACGACCGATGAGCCGGGGTCAGCGACGGCGGGCATGCCGGCTTCACTGACCAGCCCCATGTCGTGCCCGGCCTGCGCCGGCGCCAGCAGATGATGCGCGTCAAAGCTGCCGTTGTGATCGCCCTTTTTGTGCACTTCGCGCGGTAGCTCCTGAATGTGCAGGGCTTGCAGCGGGCTGCTCAGCGGGATGATTTCATTCACCCGTTTAAGGTAAGCGCGGATTGACTTGGCGTTTTCACAGACCCAATATTGCAGTCTGGATGCCACTGTCAAGGTTCCCCAGGGCAGGCTGTCTTCCAGGTTCATAGGCTCGTTGCAGCCAAAATCGAGCGGGGCGGGAACCAGGTAGAGCTTGCCGCTTGGGGCTGGCTCAGGTGAGGGGGGCGTTGATTCCATTCTCACAGCACCCGGATGCCGGCAGCTTGAATCATCCGGCAGGTCCGAATCAGTGGCAGACCCACCAGCGCCGTCGGGTCGTCGTTGTCAATGCTTTCCAGCAATGCGATGCCCAGACCTTCGCTTTTGGCGCTGCCTGCGCAGTCGTAAGGGGTCTCCGCACGCAGGTAAGCCTCGATCTCAGAGCCAGAGAGGTTACGAAACTTGACCTTGACCCGGGCCAGATCCAACTGCGCGAATCCGGTCTCCAGGCACACCACCGCCACGGCGGTCTGGAAGATCACGGTTTTCCCGCTCATTTGCTGCAATTGCGTCGTCGCGCGGGGGTGATTGCCCGGCTTGCCCAGCGCTATGCCTTCCAGGTCTGCCACCTGATCCGAGCCGATCACCACAGCCGCCGGGAAATGGCTGGCGACGTCGCGCGCCTTGGACATTGCCAGCCGACAGGCCAACTGCTCCGGTGTCTCATCGGCAAGCGCTGTTTCATCGACTTGGGGTGCCGCGATTTCAAATGCCAGGCGCAGTCGTGACAGCAATTCACGCCGGTAGGGCGAGCTGGAGCCCAGAATCAGTTTGCGTTGGGTATATTCAGACATGGCGTGATTCTCTTACACTGCGGGCATGGTGCGACTCGAAGTCGTCCTTCGTCGGCTTAGTGCCGGCATATCAAAGATACGTTTTCCCTCTGGGAAAACGCATTTCTCTCCCCGAGAAATGGCCTGTTAAAGACACGATCAAATAGCAATATTTGATCTGAATGCGA
>JADGRK010000196.1 GCA_017880985.1 Rhodoferax sp.
ATCCCCTGCAGGGTGCCAGAAATCGCGCTCGGGCAGGTGCCGCACGCGCCTTGGTAATGCACGATGAGCTGGTTGCCGGCGAGGCCAAGAACGTGCAGGTCACCGCCGTCACTTTGCAGGTAAGGCCTGATTTCCTGGTCCAGTACCAGTTCGATGGCGTCCAGACGCTGTCGGTCTTCTGCGCTCAAATCCGCCACGCTGGCCCGCGCTTCAAAAACGGCTGCAGCCGACTGTTCACTGGCTGCGGGCGCAGCCCGCAGGGGAACCGCAATTTCGCGCACCAACGCATCCCAGTTGGCCTTGCCGTCCTGCGTCACGGTAAGCCAGCGGTCAATATAGAAAACGTTGGTCACATGATCAATGGCGAACAGCGCGCTGGCCAGTGCATCGCCCTGGGCCTGCTCGGCGTTTTCATACGAATGCGCTATGCCCCAGGTGAGTGGCTCGCGCAAGACAAATTTCCTCGCGTTCGGGTTCGGTGTGTCTTCAATTTCGGCGATTTTTGGCATGTTTTTGTCCTGTCGGTTAGACCGCTTGCCTCAAGCGTCGCCCAGCGGCGCGTGCATCGGGTCAGCCTCAGCTTCGGTGGACGCGCTGGGCTCAGCATTGAACGCGGCCTGCAGCGTGTGCCACGGCAAAATGGCGCACTTCACGCGCATGGGCAGCTCGCTGATGCCAGAGAACACTGCCAACCTGCCGATGTGGGGGCCGTCTTTCGCGTCGATGCGGCCAGTGGCCATATCGACAAACTCGTGAATCAACGTCTTGGCCTCAATCGCGCTCTTGCCCTTGACCGCCACCGTCATCATGGATGCCGACGCCTTGCAAATGGCGCACGATTCGCCGTGAAAGGCGATGCGTTTGATGGTGTCACCCGCCAGATCAAGCGCGATATGAATGTGGTCGCCGCAAAGCGGATTGACCCCTTCGGCATGGTGGCTGGGGTGGTCGAGCTCGCCGTAGTTGCGCGGCTTGCGGTTGTGGTCCAGGATCACTTCCTGGTACAGGGCTTTGGGATCTGCGCTCATGCGAATACCTTTTGAACACTGCGAATGCCAGCGACCAGCGCGTCCACATCGGCCAGCGTGTTGTAAAACGCAAACGAAGCGCGCGAGGTGGCCACCACGCCCAGGCGCGCCATCAAGGGCTGCGCGCAGTGGTGGCCAGTGCGCACCGCAACGCCTTCCTGATTCAACAAGGTTCCCACGTCGTGCGGGTGAATACCCTGGACCGCAAACGACAGCACCGCAGCCTTGTCCTGCGCGGTGCCGATCAGGCGCACACCCGGCAGCGCATTTAAGTGTTCAGTCGCATAGCGCAGTAATTCATGCTCGTGCGCTGCGATGGCCGGCATGCCGATGTTGCAGAGATAGTCCACAGCGGCGCCCAGACCGATGGCGGCGGCAATGGGCGGCGTTCCGGCCTCGAACTTGTTTGGAATGGGGGCGTAAGTGGTTTTCTCAAAGGTGACAGTATGGATCATGTCGCCCCCACCCTTGAACGGCTGCATCGATTCAAGCAGCGCGGCGCGGCCATACAGAATGCCGATACCCGTCGGGCCGCACATCTTGTGGCCCGAGAAAGCATAAAAATCACAGTCCAGATCCCGCACGTCCACCGCCAGGTGCGGCACGGCCTGCGCGCCGTCGACCAGCACCGGCACGCCACGCGCGTGCGCGAGAGCGATCATCTGCCTGACCGGATTGATGCTGCCCAGCGCGTTCGAGACGTGACCGACGCTCACCAAACGGGTGCGTTCGTTGAAAAGCGCCTCGTATTGATCCAACAGCAGTTCACCGGCGTCGTTGATCGGCACCACGCGAATCGTCGCGCCTTTCTCCAGCGCCAGCATTTGCCATGGCACGATGTTCGAGTGGTGTTCCAGCACGGTCAAAATAATTTCGTCGCCAGCATTGATGTTCTTGCGGCCCCAGCCGTGCATGACGAGGTTGATGCCCTCAGTGGTGCCACTGGTGAAGATCACCTCGCGCGCTTCACGCGCATTGATAAAGCGCTGCAGCCTGGCACGCGCCGCCTCGTAGGCGGTGGTGGCCGTTTCGGACAGGTAATGCACCGCGCGGTGAATGTTGGCGTGCTCCGTGGTCTGGTAGCGCACCAGGCGGTCGATCACCGGCTGCGGCATCTGGCTCGATGCGGCGTTGTCCAGATAGACCAGCGGCTTGCCCGCCACCGTGAGGCCAAGAATAGGAAAATCAGCGCGAATGCGGGCCACATCAAAGGCCAGTGGCGTAGTGACAGCGGGTGTGTTGCTCATGGCTGGCCTGTGGTCTGTTCGAGCACCGTCTGCTCAAGCTGGCGCCGCAGTGACGCGACGGGAATGCGGTTGATGACTTCAGCACCGAAGGCGTAGGTCAGCAGGTTGCGCGCCACAGCCTCTGGCAGGCCGCGGCTTTGCAGGTAGAAAACTTCATCACTGTCGAGCTGGCCGACGGTGGCGCCGTGCGTGCATTTCACGTCATCGGCAAAAATCTCGAGTTGCGGCTGGGTATCAACCAGCGCCTTGTTTGTGAGCAGCAGGTTGCGGCTCGATTGCGCCGAGTCTGTTTTTTGAGCGCCGGGGCGAACCATCACCTTGCCGTTAAAAACCGCATGCGCGGCGCCGCCGACGATGCATTTGTGCAACTGGCGGCTGACGCCGTGCGGCTTGGCGTGGTCGATGAAAGTGTGCGTATCGGCAAGCTGCTGGCCGCCAATCAGCGCCAATCCGTCAAGCGCGCATTCCGCCGCATCGGCGGTCTGCAGCACTTTGAGGTCGAGTCGGGAAATCTGCCCGCCCAGGGCGATGCTGGCCGAGTGGTAGCGGCTTGCAGCTCCGAGCGACACCGCGCAACTGGCCATGTGAAAGGCTTGTTGGCTTTCGCGCTGGATGCGAACATGCGCGACCTGCGCGTTCGCGCCCAAGGCCACCTCGGCGACTGAATTGGTGAAATATGCGCCTGGGTGCAAGGCCACATAGTCTTCAATCAAAGTCACTTTGCTGCCCGCGCCGGCCACCAGCAAAAGGCGTGGGTGGCTGGCCACATCGGGCTGCGTCGAAATAAAGAGCACATGCACCGGTGTGGCAAGCGCGGTATCGTGCGGCACGATGAGCACGGCCGCATCAATCAGAAAAGCGGTGTTGAGTGCCGCAAACAATGCATCATGAAATGCAGCGTGCTGGCCCAGATGCTGCTCAATGCTTGACGCCTGCGTGGCAAGCCTGGATGCCAAGGTGCCCACGACCAGACTGGCATCTGAGCTGACGCTGGAGAGTTGTGGCGCATGAACGCCGTCCACAAAAACAAGCCGCGTCGTCGCCTCTTCGATGTGCAGGTGCTCTACATCGCCCGGCTGCAAGGCAGTCGGCGTACGCAGTGGATGAAACGACTGCCGGGCAAGCGCTGCCAGACTGGTGAAACGCCAGGCTTCGTCGTGCGTGGTGGGCAGCGTGAGTGCGCCCACACGCTCCAGTGCCTGGGCGCGCAGCGTTTTGAGCCATTGCGACTGCGTTGGCACCACGTGGCCCGGGGTTTGCGCCAGGCTGGCAAGCAGGCTGTCCAGAACCCCTCGCTTAGGGACAAGCGCAGTCCCGGTGCTCATGACACAGCCCCCGTGGCCTCGGCTTCGGCCTCAATCCAGTCGTAGCCGCGTTCCTCAAGTTCGAGTGCCAGCTCCTTGCCGCCGGTGCGGATAATGCGCCCGGCGCTCATCACATGCACGTAGTCGGGAACGATGTAGTTCAGCAGGCGCTGGTAGTGCGTGACCAGCACAATGGCGTTGTCCTTGTTGGCTAGGTGATTGACACCTTGCGACACCACGCGCAGCGCGTCGATGTCGAGGCCGGAGTCGGTCTCATCGAGGATGGCCAGGCTGGGCTCAAGCAGCGCCATCTGCAAAATCTCGTTGCGCTTTTTCTCGCCGCCTGAAAAGCCTTCGTTGACACTGCGCTCCAGAAACTCGGGGCTCATTTCGAGCAGCTTCATTTTCTCGCGCACCAGATCGTCAAACTCCAGCGGATCCAACTCGTCATGGCCACGTTCAGCCTGCACGGTGTTGTAGGCCAGGCGCAAAAACTGGCTGTTGCCCACGCCGGGGATCTCAATCGGGTACTGAAAGGCCAGAAACACACCGGCCCGGGCGCGCATTTCAGGGGCCAGCTCCAGCAGGTTCTTGCCCTCAAACAGCACCTCGCCGCCCGTGACCTGGTACGCTGTGTGGCCCGCCAACACCTTGGCGAAGGTGCTCTTGCCCGAGCCGTTCGGCCCCATGATGGCGTGAACTTCTCCACGCTTGACGGTGAAGTTCAGACCTTTGAGAATTTCGATCCCGTTGACGCTGGCGCACAGACCGCGCACCTCCAGCAGTGTCTGGCTATTTTGAACAATCATCCTACGCTCCCTTCAAGCTTGAACCCGAGTAATTTGGTGGCTTCGACCGCGAACTCCATCGGCAACTGGCGAAACACGTCCTTGCAAAAACCGTTGATGATCATCGAGACGGCTTCCTCGGCACCGATGCCGCGTTGCGCAAAATAGAACATCTGGTCTTCACCAATTTTTGAGGTGGACGCTTCGTGCTCCACCTGGGCGCTTTGGTTGCGCACCTGGATGTACGGGAAGGTGTTGGCGCTGCACTTGTCCCCGACCAGCATCGAGTCGCACTGCGAATAGTTGCGCGCGCCAGCGGCTGTCGGCATCACCTTGACCAGGCCGCGGTAACTGTTGCTCGACTGGCCAGCCGAAATGCCCTTGCTGACGATGGTGCTGCGGGTGTTCTTGCCGATGTGGATCATCTTGGTGCCGGTATCGGCCTGCTGGTGGTGGTTGGTCACGGCGACCGAGTAAAACTCGCCCACCGAGTTGTCGCCCAGCAGAATGCACGACGGATACTTCCAGGTGATGGCCGATCCGGTCTCGACCTGAGTCCAGGAAATGCGCGAGTTGACGCCCCGGCACAGGCCGCGCTTGGTGACGAAGTTGTAAATGCCTCCCACGCCGTTTTCGTCGCCTGCGTACCAGTTTTGCACCGTTGAGTATTTGATGTCGGCATTGTCCAGCGCCACCAGTTCAACCACGGCTGCGTGCAGTTGGTTGGTGTCAAACTGAGGCGCGGTGCAGCCTTCGAGGTATGACACCGAAGCGCCTTCTTCGGCCACGATCAGGGTGCGTTCAAACTGCCCGGTGTCCTGGGTGTTGATGCGAAAGTAAGTGGACAGTTCCATCGGGCATTTGACACCCTTGGGGATGAAGCAGAACGAGCCATCG
>JADGRK010000197.1 GCA_017880985.1 Rhodoferax sp.
CGACGTGAAGATCGACATGCTTTTCGGGATATTTAGCCAACTCCCACGGTTTTGCAGTATCAATGTAGCGGTTGACTTCATCCGCAAAAGCCATGATCAAGCGAATAGCTTTTGCAAAATCTCTGCGCTCATAGCAATCGCCCACATAAGAGCCCAGGCCCCGGACCGTAACCGGCGCGTCACTCAAAGCCGAAGGGTGGTCGGCCCTAGACATCTCCATTTCAAGCGCAGTCAGATCAATTTCGTCGTCCGGCCCTCCAGGACGAGTGTTCCCGATCTGGAACATCGCGACGAGCTTTCCATCGAACTTTTTCACGATGAAGCCACTGGCCCGACTGGCGATGTTCACATACTTGCCAATCAAGTCGCTATTGACCCGGGCCATGAAATCTTCCGGGCTGAACTCGATGTCTTCATTGTGGCCGTTCAGCTTGGCGGCGATGTAGTAGCGCAGCCACTCCGGATTCATGCCCAGGCTGAGGTACTTGAGCGGGTCCAACCCGGTGCCACGGCTCTTGCTCATCTTCTCGGCGTTCACTGTCAAAAATCCATGCACGAAGACCGCGTCTGGTGTTTTACGGCCGCTGAAATGCAGTGTCGCGGGCCAGAACAGCGTGTGAAAGGTCACGATGTCCTTGCCGATGAAGTGGTACTGCTCGGTGGCCGGGTCGGCCATAAAGGCGTCGTAATGTTGCGTCCCCAGAGCGGCGTCGCCAGCGAGCTTGACGAAGTGGTTTTTGAGCGAGGCCAGGTAACCAATGGGCGCGTCCAGCCAGACATAAAAATATTTGCCGGGTGCATCCGGAATTTCAATGCCGAAGTAGGGTGCGTCGCGCGAGATGTCCCAGTCGGCCAGGCCTTCGCTGGTGCTGCCATCCGGATTTTTTCGCGTCGAGAACCACTCCCTGACCTTGTTCAGAACCTCTGGCTGCAGGCGAGGCAAGCCCCGCGCATTGCTGCCTTGAACCCAGTCTTCCAGAAACGCAACGCAGCGTGGGTCGGACAGCTTGAAAAAAAAGTGCTCGGCGCTCTTGAGTACCGGCGTGGCACCTGACAAGGCAGAGTAAGGGTTGACCAGGTCAGTCGGCGCATAGACGGCGCCGCAATCTTCGCAGTTGTCGCCATACTGGTCTTTGGCACCGCATTTTGGGCATTGGCCCTTGATGAAGCGATCCGGCAGGAACATGTTCTTCTCGGGGTCGAAAAACTGTTCGACCGATTTGCGTTCAATCAGCGAACCATCCGCCCGATCCCGCAAGTCGCGGTAAATCTGGCGCGCCAACTCGTGGTTCTCTGGCGCGTCGGTGGAATGCCAGTTGTCAAAACCGATGTGAAAGCCGTCCAGATAGGGCTTGCGGCCCGCTGCAATGTCGGCCACGAACTGCTGCGGCGTCTTGCCCGCCTTTTCGGCGGCAATCATGATCGGTGCGCCATGGCAGTCATCGGCGCAGACAAAGTGCACCGCGTTGCCCATCATTCTTTGGTAACGCACCCAGATATCGGCCTGGATGTACTCCATGATGTGGCCGATATGGAAATTGCCGTTGGCGTAGGGCAGGGCGGTGGTGACGAAGAGTTGACGTGGCATGGGGTGGTTGACTTTCAGGGTTCGGCTCGATTTTAGTCAAAGCACTTTTCACAAAAAGATTGGCACACACACACCACTCACTCAGCGGCGCGGAAACCGCCACGCGCCGATCCGCAAGCTACTCGCCGTTCATGGATTTCTGCAGAATGGCCAGCACGGTATTGAGGTCTTCAATTGGAACCTGTCCCGGTGCCGACCTATTGGCACCGACGGCGAATGTCAGGGCCGAGCCAAAGGCCCAGCCAAACAGACGAGTGAGCGAGCCATAGGGCCCCATCGAGATGCTGATCAGCGGGATTCTGAGCGTCCGGCTGGCCGCCAGCGTGGCGCTTAAAAGCGTTAATACATCGTCCAGATTGCGCGACATGACCGCTACCTTGGCAATGTCAGCGCCGAGCTGATCAGCTTGCAGGAAGCGCTGTTTGAGTGTTTTTGACCCGGGCGTGGAAGAGAAGTTGTGAAACGACAGAATCAGCTTGATGTCGTTGGCCTTGGAGGCTTCACGCACCAGCGCGATGTGCGCGGGGTGGTTGCTCATCTCGAAATCGACCAGATCCACCTGACGGCTTTCGCAAACGGCTTTGTAGAGTGAAATTACTTCGTCTTCTGTCAGCGCAATCTTCTCGCCACCTTCACGAATGGAGCGGCGCGTGAACAGCAGCGGCATGTTGCCGGCAGCCTGTTTGATGGCGGTTGCCACGTTGATCACTTCTGTTGCATTGGCGATGCCGTCAAAAAAATCAACCCGCCATTCCAGAATGTCGGGCTTTTTGCCTAGTACCACTTTCACTTCGGCCAGAATTTGATCGCGCGTGCGTCCCGTCAGCGGTGTGCATATCAATGGAAATTTGCCACCGGCTGCTGGTTTGCCGTTCAGTTCAATGGGTTTGGCTGTTTGCATGTTCGTGTCCTCCTGGCATTAAAAAATGACTCGCGCCCGGCTCGAGTGAGCCAACACTTTACGTCAAAGTCACACGGCTCTTTCCAGGGGGTACGCGCCTGGTAGGGTCACACCTGAAGGCGTGATCTTCACCAGCGCTTTACAACGCCTGAGCATAATCCGGCGCATGCCATTGCCACAAATCGCAACCAAGCCAGGTCTGGCTCGCTGGTCCGCGCTTAGCTTGCTGATGGTGGTAGTCTCTGGCCAGGTGCTGGCACAGGGGCAAAGCGGGCTGTCGCCGTCGGCCCCAAGTGCCGACCCGGCGATCACCTTGAAACCTGTGGAGGTGATCGGCGTTGCCGCCGATGACAGCGAACAGAGAAGGCAGTCCACTGCCGCCAAGATCGTCGTCGGTCGAGAGGATATTGAGCGTTACGGCGACAGCACCGTGGGTGAGCTGCTCAAGCGCTTGCCCGGCATCACGATGCAGGGGCGCCCCGGGCGCGGCGGCGCGCCGCGCATGCGCGGCCTGGGGGGCGGCTACACCCAGATTTTGGTCGATGGTGAGCGCGTGCCGCGCGGTTTTTCCCTGGATGACTTGTCTCCCGACCAAATTGAGCGCATTGAGATTTTGCGCGCCCCCACCGCCGAGACCGGTGCCCGGGCGATTGCCGGCAGCATCAACATCATCACGCGTGGCGGCTACAACAAGCGTGTCAATAGCGTGAACGTGGGGTTGGGCATGGAGAACGGCCACACCAACCCGGGCGTCTCCTGGTCGCGCAATGACACGCTGGGCCAATTCAACTACAACTTTTCAGTGTCTGCCATGCACGGCGAACGCTCGAACGACGTCGCCACATCGACCCTGACCGAAAACCTTGGCAATGGCAGCGTCATTGAGCAGTCTGAAGTGACCCGCTCGACCGGATTGCGCGAGGGCATTCATGCCAATGGCCGCTTGCAGTGGCGCACTGACGGTGGTGACTCCGTCACGCTCACGCCCATGTTCGTCAGCTCACACAGTAGCGGCACCAGCAGCAGCCAGCTCACGCAGAGCGATGGCCGTTCGCCTTATGACAGCAGCAGCGGCAGCTCTGATAACCGTTTTTCGACCATGCGTCTGGCTGGCGTCTGGCTTCATCCGCTTGGCGATGGCGCCAGCCTGCGTTTGAGCGCCAATCTGGGTCAGAGCGATTGGGACAACCACGCGCTGCGCCAGAATGTGGGTGGCGCTCAAGCGCTCACCAATGTGATCAGCAATCAGTCCGAGCAGCATGATCGCACTTTCAACACAGTCGCAAAATACTCGCGTCTGCTGGCCGATCAGCATAACCTGGTGGCCGGCGTCGAGCTCGAATCGAACCGCCGCAACGAGCTTGCCAGCAGCTTGCAAAATGGCGAGTCGCCGTTGACCGAGTTTGATGGCAACCTGAGCGCAACGAGTTTGCGGCTGGCGGCGTATGCGCAGGACGAATGGGCCGTTACTCCGCACTGGGCAGTGCACGCCGGCCTGCGCTGGGAGGGCATTCGCACCAGTGGGGCCGGTGCCATCGGCAGCCCGGACGTGAGCAACCGCAGCAGCGTTGCTACGCCTTTGCTGCACGCCGTTTGGCGCCCCGATCTGACAGTCAAGGATCAGATTCGCTGGAGCCTGACGCGCAGTTACCGCTCGCCCGATCTGCAGAACATGATTGGCCGCCCAAACCTCAACAGCATGTTTCCGGGGCGCGGCGCCAATGATCCGATTCATCCCGACTCTGCCGGCAATCCGGCACTCAAGCCCGAACTGGCCAGCGGGCTTGACATGGCTTATGAGCACTATGTTCCCGGTGGCGGCCTGATCAGCGCCAACCTGTTCTACCGCCAGATCAAGGACCTGATGCGCAGCCAGACGACACTCGAAACGGTGTCCTGGGCCGATGTGCCGCGCTGGGTCGCGCGCCAGCAAAACGTCGGCGATGCCGTGACCCAAGGGCTGGAGCTGGAGGCCAAATTCCGTCTGAGCGAGGTCTGGCCGCAGGCGCCAAAGATTGATCTGCGTACCAATGCCAGTTTTTTTCACTCGCGCGTGCAAGGTGTGCCGGGGCCGGACAACCGGCTCGATCAGCAGCCCAATGGCACGCTCAACCTGGGCGGCGAATACCGGCTCCAGGGAGTACCGGTCACCCTGGGCGGCAATCTCAACTGGACGCCCGGCTTCACGACGCAACTCAGTGATATTCAGAGCGTCGTGCAAGGCGACAAAAGGGTGCTCGATGGGTATCTGGTGTGGGTCATCAACCCGGTCTATCAGTTGCGCATTTCAGCCAACAATGCTGCGCCGCGCGAGTACCTCACCGGTGGCACTCTGATGTCTGTCAATTCCCTTGGGCAATCGATTCGGGAGACGGCGCAAACCATTGCACCCTCGTTTGTGAATGTGCAAATCAGGCTGGAAATGAAGCTTTGAGCCAGTGCGGGTTGCCTCCCCCGGTTCAGCATGCATAGGCAGCAACTTGAATTGTGTCGTGTGGCGGGCGGGTCGGCGGACCGGGTATCCGTTCTCTGGCCCACGCTCGCGGTCGTGTTCACCTGGTGTGCCAGCAGTTTGGCCTCAACGCCGTGACGGCTTTTCTGGCGTTGTGGTAACCGCGAATCGGGCCGACGCCCGGACACCCAATCCACCGGCCCGACGAAGTGATGGGTGTGCGGAATTCGAATGGGGTCCAACGGCGCTGCGGAAGTTTGTGATTTGAAAGGCGCCATTGCAGCGT
>JADGRK010000014.1 GCA_017880985.1 Rhodoferax sp.
CACAGACCGGGTGATTGCAGGCAAAGCATTGGTGCGGCCCGGACGCCGTGCGGCAGTCGTTGCACCGGTCAGCTTGCCAGTCGCTGCCAAGCCGAACAACAACATCACCGAGGGTGCCGCAGTGGCGCTGCGCGTCACGGCAGTGTCGGGCTCAAGTGTGCTTCTGAGTTTTGCCGGCAACCTCAGCATTATTTTCTTCATCGCGTTCTTCGTGTTGATGGGTGGCAAAACGCTGGCTGCGCGCTTTCTTGCCTTGTGGAGCTACCACCCCGAGGTGCACCAGCGGGCACAAAGTGCGATGCTGGAATGTTCACGCCAGATTCGCATCTATGCCGGGGTGCTGCTGGTGACCAACACGGTGATTGGTCTGACAGTGTGGCTCGCTTTCTCCATTGCAGATCTGCCGGATGCAGTCGGCTGGGGCGTGACCGCAGCCGTCCTGCATGTCGTTCCTTATCTGGGCATGGCACTGCTCACCATCCTGGGAGCAGCGGAGACCTTCCTGGTCCACCAGACAGTAGGAGCGGCTCTGGGCATGGGGATTTTTCTGGTTTTGCTGTCCACGCTAGTCGGTACGCTGGTGACGGCATGGCTGCAAGGGCGCGCGGCCAAAATGAATTCAGCGACCGTTTTCATTGGCTTGGTGTTTTGGGGTGCATTGTGGGGTATCTGGGGTCTTTTTCTGGGGCCGGTGTTGGTGGTACTCCTCAAGGTCGTGGCGGAGCATTCGCATTCCGGTGTTCGACTGGCCAGGCTGATGCAGGGCTGACATCAAAAAACCAGTGTCTATGTGTGTCAGCGCACAGATGAATTTTTGATGGTTTCATAACATGACCCGGTGAGCTGCTTATTGGGTCAGACACACAGTAAACGATTAATTTTTTGGAAAAAACCATCATGAACAAAGATCAAGTCAAGGGCGCCGTCAAAAATATTGCCGGCCAAGTTCAGGAAAAAGCCGGGGAAATTGTTGGGAACAAGGAGCAACAGGCAAAGGGCCTGCAAAAACAGGTTTCCGGTCGGGCGCAGGAGATGTTGGGGGATGCCAAACAAGTCGCCAAGCACGCCAGGGAAACGGTCAAGGATAGCGTTCATAAAGCCTGAGAACCCAGTTGTTGCAGGAAGAGAAAAATCATCAAGGCCAGGGCATTTCTCCTGGCCGTTTCCGAATTTATTATGAACACTCATGTCTTCACCCAGCCACGCTGGAGTACCTCATCATTCGGCGACAATGCAAAGACGTCGCCGATGGATTTGGCGGCGCTTGGAGCGCATCTGACACTGTGCAGGGAACCCCATGGTTACCTGCTTGCCATGCAATGCATTGCGCAGACACTGCACGGATTTGTCGCGCCGCGCTTTGTGACGACCCTGGTAGTGATTACGCTGCTGATAGTCGTCACGTCGCTGGTCTTGTAGTTTATGGTGCAACGCACGCTGCAGCGTCTGATACCGGACGCGTCGCAGGCGTTGTGCGACATGCTCGACGAGGCGCGTGGCGCGGTACCGCCCCCGATACGCTCCGAGATCTTTGGACCGCAACGTTTTGCCCAGCACGGGCGCAGTCTGGGTGACACCCACCGAGCCACCCGGGCGGGCCTGTTTTCGGCCACCTTTTTCCCGCGCCTGAGGCGCAATATCCGCACTCTGCGCGAAGCACACCACTATATTGGCGTGCAAGCCAGCACCGGCTACGACATCAGCCCGGCGGCGGAATGGCTGCTTGACAATTTTCACCTGATAGAAGCTCAGCTTGAAGAGATTCACGAGAGCCTGCCCCGCAGTTACTTTCACGCCCTGCCGATGCTGCAAGACGAACCTCTGGCCGGCCTGCCGCGGGTCTATGGTGTGGCCTGGGCCTTCGTGGCGCACACCGATGGAGCGTTGGATGAAGACTTGCTGGTCCAGTTCTTGAATGCTTACCAGGAGACCCGCCAACTGAACCTGAGCGAAATGTGGGCGCTGCCGACCACCTTGCGCGTGGTGCTGATTGAAAACCTGCGTCGGCTGGCCGAGCGCGTGGCCACTAACAAAGCGGCACGCGAGGTTGCCAACCTGTGCTGCGACCACATCGACGACTATAGTTTGCAGGCACTCGACCACTTGCTCGGACTAATGGAACAGCGGGGAGTAGGACGGGTGTTTCTGGCCCAGATGGCGCAGCGCCTGCAAGACCGCCGAACGACCGGCGGCGCCAACTATGCCATTCACTACCGCGATTGGCTACGCCAGGCGCTGCCCGACCTGGCGACGATTCAAGCCCAACAAAATGTCGACCAAGCCGCCGACAACCTGAGTGTGAGCAACGCCGTGACATCGCTGCGCGCCATCGGCGACGCAGACTGGCCAGATATTGTTGCCCGCAGCAGTTCACTGATGCGTTCAATGCTCACATCAAAGGTGTTTGAAGCCGAAGACACCACCACACGCGATCAAACGCTGCATGGCATCGAACTGCTGGCCAGACGCAGTGGCCAAAGCGAAGTGGCAGTCGCGCAAACGCTGATCGCTCTGATGCACACCGCCGAAAGCGCCGATCACGCCACCGCGCTGGCTGGCCACTGGCTGTCCGGCACCGGGCGGCCGGCAATGGTGCGTGCGCTCGGCCTGCGCGAGCGGGTGTTTCCAGCCCATCTGGCCACGCCCGTTTACCTCGGCTCGCTGCTGCTGGGTACCATCGGCTTGGTGCTGTGGATGCTACTTCGCCATGGTGGTGGGCTGGGCGTGACAGGCACTGACACCGGGCTGATGCTGCTGGTTGCCATATTGCTGATGTTTCCTGCGTCCGAGACCGTGGTAGCGGTGATCAACCGATTGATCAGCGAGTCAGCGCGGCCACAGCATCTGTCTCGCTATGTTTTGGCCAACGGCATACCGCCTGAGCACCGGGTGATGGTGGTGATTCCGGGCATGCTGACGAACACCGCAGCAGTGGATCAGCTGGTGCATCGCCTGCTAATGCACTATCTCGCCAACCCGGAACCCCATGCCCAGTTCGCATTGCTTAGCGACTGGGTCGATGCGGATGCGGCGCACGCGCCGTCTGATGCTGGCTTGCTGGCCAGCGCCACGCAACAAATCCGGGCACTTAACACACGCTACCCCAACGCTGTCGATGCCGCCGAGGCTGCGCCGCGCTTCATTGTGCTGCACCGTGAGCGCGCTTTTAGCGAGACCGAGCAGCGCTGGATTGGCTGGGAACGCAAACGTGGCAAGCTCGAACTTCTTGTTGCAGCATTGGCAGAAGGCTCGTCAGCCGCATTTTTGGACCTGGGAAATGAATCCCGGATTGCAGTCAACACGCGGTACATTGTCACACTCGACAGTGACACCCAGCTACCACCCGAACGGTTGCGCGAGCTGGTGGGGGTGGCAGCTCACCCGCAGAACCAGCCGCAGCTCGACGCCAGTGGGCGTACGGTGGAGGCTGGCTACGCAATCTTGCAGCCACACGTAGCGACGCCGCTGCCCGCGACCCGGGACTTCACGCTCTACCACTGGCTGTTTGCCGGGCAGTGCGGTATTGACCCTTACAGTGCCGCGAGTTCGGAAGTCTATCAAGACCTGTTCGGCGAAGGAACCTTCACCGGCAAGGGGCTGCTCAATGTGAAGGCGATGCATGCAGTTTTGTCTGGTCGCCTGCCAGAAGGGCAGGTGCTGAGCCATGATTTGCTCGAAGGCTCGCTGGCACGCTGCGCTACAGTGACTGACATCACTGTGATCGAAGACGCGCCGTTTCATGCCGACGTGGCATTGTCACGTGTGCACCGCTGGACGCGCGGTGACTGGCAGTTGCTGCCATTTTTGCTAAGCCCAAAACGCTATCCGTTTCGCATCATCAACCGCTGGAAGATGTTCGATAACCTGCGTCGCTCGCTGGTGGCACCCATGTCTTTGGCACTGCTGCTGGTTGCGCTCGGCAGTGCTGTAATCTCGCCTTGGGCGGCGCTGGCGTTGGTGATGGCCGCGTTTTCCGCCGGACCTCTCATGGGTGCAGTTGCCGGGTTTTCGCCGAGCCGGGATAACGTGGCCAAGCTTCATTTTTACCGTCAGGCTGCGATTGAATTGTCACGCGCGCTGTATGGCGGTTTGTGGCATCTGGCGCTGTTGCTGCAACAGGCATTGATGTCCACGGACGCTGTGGTGCGTGCGCTCTACCGTATCACCATCAGTCACCGCCACCTGCTGCAATGGACCACTGCCGAAGCCGCTCAGGCGACAGCAAGGACCAATTTCAAAGCGCTGACGCGTGTGCATTGGAGCTTGCCGGTGATGGCATTTTTACTGCTTGCCGGGCTGTTCGAGGCGGCCACGCCTTACCCACTTTTTGCACTGCTGCTGTGCCTGCTGTGGGCGGCGTCACCGGTATGGATCTGGTGGGTGAGTCGGGTCCGTCCAGCCCGCGAGGAAGTTGGATTGTCGCTTCAGGTTCAGCCCTATCTGGCAGGCATTGCGCGTGATACCTGGCGCTTTTTTGAGCGCTACGTCGTTGCAGACGACAACCATCTGCCGCCAGACAATTTGCAGACCGCACCACACGACATGGTGGCGCACCGTACCTCGCCCACCAATATCGGCCTGTACTTGCTCAGCGTGGCTTGCGCCCGACAGTTTGGCTGGATTGGTACGCAAGAGTTGCTTGGCAGGATGGAGGCCACGCTGGCTACGCTGGTCACACTGCCGCGCCACCTCGGTCACTTTCTGAACTGGTACGACACGCAAACGTGCGCGCCGCTGTTGCCGATGTATGTATCCACCGTGGACAGCGGCAATCTCAGCGGCCATTTGCTCGCGGTGGCTCAGGCCTGCCAGGAGTTGGCACGGGCGCCGCACGACAGTGGCGCGGCGCAGCGGGCCATCCATACCTCAAGACAGCGTCTCGCCCCGTTGCTGGCGCTGCGCGCCAAGCTGACGCCGGGGTTGCGTGAGGAACTGAGATGCTGCCTGAGCGATCACCGGGCCAACTTGCGTTCTGCAAAAGAGGATGAACAAACCAGCAAGACGGTTTCTGCGGCCGGTGTGTCAGGGTCGCAGGAATCGACGCTACGCTTGCAGGCGCTGGCTCTTGCGTTTGAACAACTCGCCGGAGAACCAGACTTCAGCTTTCTGTACCACCGAAAGCGGCACTTGTTCCATATTGGCTATCGTGTCGCAGAACAGCAACTGGATGCGAGCTTTTATGACTTATTGGCATCGGAGGCGCGCCTGACGAGTCTGCTGGCCATTGCCAAAGGCGATGCACCGGTGCGCCATTGGACCTGTCTGGGACGCCCGTTCTTTGCTGTGGGAGCGCGCGCCGGACTGCGCTCCTGGTCGGGTTCGATGTTTGAGTACCTGCTGCCAAGCCTGGTGGTTGATGAACCGAAGGGCAGCGCGTTGCGCGAGGCCTGCGATGCTGCGCTGGTTCAGCAGGTCGCTTTCGCCAAAGCGCAGGGCCTGCCCTGGGGTATCTCGGAGTCGGCTTATGCCGGCAGCGATCACACGCTGGCTTATCAATACGCGCCGCAAGGCGTGCCGCGGCTGGCGTTGCGTCGCACGCCAGTCGATGAACTGGTGATTGCACCCTACGCGACGGCACTGGCCGCGCAGATCGAACCGCAACAAGCTTGCCTCAATTTTGCAGCGTTGCAAGCGCTGGGCGCACGCGCACGCTACGGCTTCATTGAAGCGCTTGACTTTTCCCCTGCACGGCAAACTGGCGCCGAGTTATTTACGCCCGTGCGCACATTCATGGCGCACCACCAGGGCATGAGCATTGTGGCACTGGCCAATGTGTTGCTGGGTGGCGTTGCGAAGCGCTGGGGCATGGCTAACGTGCAGATTGAGGCGGTGGCCTCGCTGCTGCATGAGCGTGTGCCGCGCGAGGTACCAGTGCTGTACTCACCGCCAGCGACCATTTCAGCACAGCCGCTGCAACGCCGACGCGCGCCCAGACTGCTGCGTGAAATTCTTCCGGGCACGGCCGCGCTGGAGCCCACACATGTATTGTCAAATGGACGCTACAGCGTGTCCCTGCGCGCCAATGGCGCTGGCCGGAGCCGCTGGGGCCAGACTGACATCACGCGTTGGCGTGATGATGCTTTGCGTGACGCTTTTGGCAGTTTCTTCTATTTGCGCTGGCTACACTACGCGCGCGAATCGGGGCCAGCGCGGTCGCCCACGCCACTGGTGTCCATGACCCAGCATCCGGCACCCGATCCGGCCGCCCACTACCAGAGCATTTTCCACGCTGATCGCGTCTGCTTCGAAACCACCTGGCCCGAGTTGCAGACCAACATCACAGTATGGGTCAGTCCGGAAGACGACATTGAGTTCCGGCAGATTGAGCTGCGCAACCTGAGCGCCCACACGATTGACATCGAGATGATGTCGGCCTTTGAAGTGACCCTGACGGAGTCGCGTGCCGATGAAGCGCACCCTGCGTTCACAAACCTGTTTATACGCGCCCAGTGGCAGGCCGAACACCAGGCGCTGGTGTTCAAGCGCACGCCACGTCTGGCGACAGAGCGTGGAATAGTGGCCGCACATTTTCTGGCTGACACCGACCCGCAGGTCGTTAGCGTGCGTTGTCAAACTGACCGCCAACGCTGGCTCGGTCGCAACCATGATGCGAGCCAGCCGCTGGCCTCGTTCGATCCCCTGCCCACCACTGCAGCCGACTCGGAGATCGACCCAGCCCAGCATCATGCCACGGCTCTCGTGACTGGCCTCGACCCGGTCTGCGCCTTGGCGGTGCGTCTTCGCATTGCGCCCCACACGAATGCGCGATTGATCTTTGCCACGGCCGCCTGCGACAACAGTGGCACGCTGCATGCAGTCATCGACAAGTACCGTCAACCCAGCCATGTGCAACGTGCTTCGCTGATGTCTGCCACGCTGACCGGCATTCGGTTGCGTGCCTTGCGCATCAGCGCCGAGAACTTTTCGGCCGTTCAGACGTTAAGCACTGCGCTGTTGTTGAGCCTGACGCGCCCGCAATCCATGGTGACGCCTACCGAAGGCGCGGCGACCGAGGTTTGTGATCGGCGGCTGCTTTGGCGGTTTGGAATTTCAGGCGATCGCCCACTGATCCTGGTGTCGGCCGGCGTGACGCAGGGTCTGGGCCTGTTGCGCTCGCTGGCCCATGCCTTGTCCCTGTGGTCCTGGGGCGGTATCGGTTGTGACCTGGTGGTGGTGAACACAGAGCCTGCCTCGTATCTCATGGCGCTACAGCGCGAGATTGCTGCACTGCAAGAGCGCTATCTGAGTGACAGCGGAGAAAAGTCGCCGCGAGTTGACGCCTCTGCGACCTCGTTTCACCTGCTGCGCGGTGACGAGCTCTCAAGCGAAGAACTGAGCACGCTGCAAGCCATAGCGTGCCTGCGACTGCACGCCGATGGTCGCCCGCTGGCGCATCATGTGCGGGAATGGACAGCGCAGCACGAGCGGGCGTTTGAGCAACGGCATGAAACCTCAACTTACGCGGTAGCACATGCGTTCGGGGGGTCATCTGTTGTATCCGCACCGGTGGGCGCGTTTGATGCAATGTCGGGCGAATTCCAGTTTGGAGTTTCCGCAGGGATGCGACCACTGCGACCCTGGATCAATGTGCTGGCGAACCCGGCGTTCGGCGCCCAGATTTCAGAGGCGGGGGGCGGCTACAGTTGGGCGGTGAACAGCCGTTTGATGCAACTCACCGCCTGGTCGAACGACCCGGTGGCCGACCCGGGCGCTGAATGGTTCCTGCTTCAGGACATCAAAACCCAGGAGGTTTGGAACGTGACACCTGGCGCCTTGGGCGACGAGCGGGTGGCTTACCGCGTGTCACACGGGCAGGGTTACAGCATCATCAGTCACCGACGCGGCGATCTGGAGGTTAGCGCATCGTGGTGTGTCGATCCCCTGACTTCCGTCAAACAGGTGCGGTTGAAGATAGTCAACAGCGGTCACCGCCCCCTGCATTTACGCATCATCGGGATTGCCGAGTGGATGATGGGGGCCAACCGTTCTGATCGCAGTACGGTGCACACGGCTCTGTTTCGTCAGCGCCTGTCCGAACAAAAGCTCACTGCCTTGCTGTGCACGCAACGCGAGCGATCAGCAGGATTTGGCGACGGTACGGCATTCTTCGGCCTGGCGGGCTCGGCAGCAGAGGATGAAGACTGGACTTGTGACCGGCGCGAACTTTTTGACGCGCGCGGCCGTCTGGTGCTGCCCGATTACTTCGGGAAAAGCCAGGGCGACGGACTTGACCCCTGCGCGGCGCTGTCAAGCCGCGTGGCATTGATCGGCGGAGAAACGCTGGAGCGGGTGTTCCTGCTGGGCTATGCGAACAGCCCGGATGCTGCCCGGCAACTCGTCACACTGGCCGCCGCGACCTCCGCCGCGCAGCGCATGACGCAGGTGCGCAGCAGTTGGGACCAATTGCTTGGCGCTACCACGGTCAAGACGCCCGATCCGTTGTTTGACGCGCTGGTCAACCGCTGGCTGCTGTACCAAACCGTGGTCTGCCGCTTGTGGGCCAAGGCCGGCTTCTACCAGGCCGGTGGTGCCACCGGTTTTCGCGATCAGTTGCAGGATGCGATGGCGCTGGCCTGGGCCGCGCCCGATGTGCTGCGCGAGCAGATCGTGCTGGCAGCCTCGCGCCAGTTTCCTGAGGGCGATGTACAACACTGGTGGCACGCGCCCACCGGTGCCGGTGTGCGCACGCATTTTTCTGACGACCTGCTGTGGCTGGCGCACGCCACACAGCACTACCTGCGCGCGACTGGCGACACCGGGCTGCTTGATCAGCGCGTGCCGTTTATCGAAGGAGCGGCCATTGCAGCGGGTGCCGAAGATGCGTACTACACGCCCACCGTGAGCACGCTTGACGCGACGGTTTACGAGCATGCCGCACGGGCCATTGATCGCAGCCTGCCGGTCGGCTTGCATGGCTTGCCGTTGATGGGCAGCGGCGACTGGAATGACGGCATGAACCGGGTTGGCTTTGAGGGTCGTGGCGAGTCGGTCTGGCTGGGCTGGTTCCTGTGCCAACTGGTTGCCGACTTCGCGCCGCTGGCGCGTGCGCGTGGCGACGAGGCTCGCGCGCTGAGCTGGGAGAATGCCGCGCGCGGCTGGAAGACGGCTTTGAGCGGTGCCGCATGGGATGGGCAATGGTTCAGGCGCGCCTTCTTTGACGACGGACAGGCATTGGGTTCGCAGGCCAATCCCGAGGCCCGCATCGACTTGATTGCACAAGCCTGGGCGGTGCTTTCCAAGGTGGCACCAGCGCACTTGCAGCGCATGGCACTGGCAGCGGTAGAAGACCATCTGGTGGCTCATGAGGCCGGGCTGATCAAGCTGCTCGACCCACCGCTAGTGAACACAGTCCCAAGCGCTGGCTACATTCAGGCTTACCCGCCGGGCGTGCGCGAAAACGGTGGCCAGTATTCGCACGCCGGCGTCTGGGCGTTGATGGCGCAAGCTGAATTGGCAAAGAACCACGCGGTCTCAGACGAGGGATCTGATACCGCCTACCGCTACTTCACCTACCTGAGTCCGGCGCACCGCGCAGCTCACCCTTTACGTGGTTCAGTGTATGGCATCGAGCCCTATGTGATGGCGGGTGACGTGTACAGCCAGCCGCCTTATGTTGGACGTGGCGGCTGGAGCTGGTACACCGGTGCCGCGGCATGGATGCACCGCGCGGCCATTGAATCAATTTTTGGACTACAGCAAGAGGCACAGGTCTTGTCATTCAGGCCGTGCCTGCCATCGCATTGGCCGCAGGCCGAACTGATGCTGACCCGCGACGGCCGCACGCTGCGCTTCATCCTGATCCGCGCAACCACGAGTGCAGCGCTCAAAGCGACCGCGCAATGGGGTGCCGAGTTGCTGCTTCCGGGCCAGGCGCTGTCCTGGCAGGCCTTGGCGGAACACACCTGTTTTGTGATTCCACTGCTGAGCCAAGGTGCGGCAGGGCACGTCGCGTAGCCTTGGAGGTGCCAATCGTCCCATCGGGTATCCCGCGACCGCCTTGAAGCGGCGCGCGATGCTGAACGTTGTTGCCTTGTGTTCATTTGGGGTGGCTGCCGTTGTGGCAGATGTTGCGCTGATGTTGTGGGCTCTAATGCCCGCAGCCACCGGTCAGGCGCTGCGGCTGTTGATTGGGGTGCCGCTGCTGCCGCTTGCCATGTCAGTCTGGTGCCTGCCGGCATGGATCCGATCCGGCTTCCACCAACAAGATACCTGATCAACCGATCTGTTCACACACGAATGCGAGACAGGCCGCATGACTCCTGATTTTGATTCGAGTCGCGCCCCCCAGGCGGTCTTTGGGAACCCCATTTGCTATCCAAGCTATAGCTAGTTTCACCCTGCTGACACGGTGAGCGTAGCGCTTTGTCCGAAATCAAATGACGCACACCTTGCCGGTCTGTGCCAGATTTTACAAATTGTTTCGCCAGTGTTCGCCAGCGCACAGACTCACCTGCGGCGCAGGGAAATACTCAGCAAGTGAAAAAAACAGTCCCCAAACCCTCCAGGAGAAAAACATGAAATTAGCAAGAGTCAGATTGACAAGTGTCTCAGGCAAGCTGAGTCTGGTAGCACTCGCCATCATCGCCAGCCCATTCGCCGCGGCGGATGATTCAGGCTGGTACGCCGGGGCCAACGCGGGCCAGTCCAGAGCAACCATTGACGACGTGAGGATCACCAGCGGCTTGCTCAACAGCGGCTTCACATCGACTTCCATCACCGACGACGACCGCAGCACCGGCTACAAGATCTATGGTGGCTACCAGTTCAACCGGAATTTTGCCCTGGAAGGCGGCTATTTCGATCTGGGCAAATTTGGTTTTAACCCGACCACGGTACCGGCGGGAACACTGAGCGGCAGTATCAAGCTCAGAGGCCTCAATCTCGACCTCGTCGGTAGCCTGCCGATCACACAGAGGCTTTCTGCGTTTGGTCGGCTTGGCGTGAACTACGCTGAGGCGAGGGACTCCTTCACCGGAACCGGAGCAGTCAATGTGCTCGACCCCAACCCCAGCAAACGCGACACCAACCTGAAGGTGGGTCTCGGGCTGCAGTACGAATTGACTCAATCTCTGGCCATGCGCGCCGAGCTGGAACGCTACCGCATCAACGACGCCGTTGGCAACAAAGGCGATATCGATCTTGTCTCGGTCGGCCTGGTCTATCGGTTCGGTACAAAAACACCGACCCCCGCTCCGCGTGCGCTGGCGCCCGAGCCGGTGGCTGTTGCCCCTGCACCCCAGCCAGTGCTCGTGACGCCGCCACCCCCGCCGCCAGCTCCGCCCGCCCCACCCGTGCCGACGAAGGTGACTTTCTCAGCTGATTCTCTTTTTGACTTCGACAAGTCAAGCATAAAGCCTGCAGGCCAGCAGAGCCTCAACAAGTTTGCCACAGAACTGCGGGGTACAGACTTTGACGTCATCACCGTCACGGGACACACTGACCGGATTGGTTCGCACGCCTACAACCTGAAGCTCTCAACCCGCCGCGCCGAAGCGGTCAGCACCTATCTGGTGGAATCTGCAGGGATCGCATCGGAGAAGATCGCAGCCAAAGGCGTTGACGGATCAGATCCGGTAACCAAGCCGGGTGACTGCAAAGGCACCAAAGCAACCAAGGCACTGATCGCCTGTTTGCAGCCTGATCGCCGCGTGGAGATTGAAGTCTCCGGCACGCGTTAAAGCCGCCATCTTGCGATTTTCGAGCCCATGGGTAGAGGGGCTTGTCACTGCCCGGTCAAATTCAATTGCACATAAACCTTAACTGGAGATTTACCATGTACTTTCGCACCACCCTCGTCGCCGCCATGACTGCCGTTGTTTTGCTCACAACGTCAGGCTGTGCGGTCAAACGCGGTCAGGAAACCGTTGGCGCCTACATTGACGACACCGGCATCACCACGCTAATCAAGTCCCGCTTCGCCGAGGACAAGCAAGTCGATGCGACCAGTATCCGGGTCGAAACGCTCAATGGCACCGTCATGCTGTCTGGCTTCGCCAAGAGCAGCACGGAAAGAAGTACCGCTGAGAACATCGCGCGCCGGGTCAATGGGGTGAAGTCGGTCAAGAACGAAATCGTTATCCGCCCGTGAAGCTACGGCCATGAAAGCAGTTTGCCCGGGGCAATGCTGGGCAACAGATGGGTGGTTCAAAAAATAACCAGTGCAAATTCTGATTCCGACTCGGTATTGGCCTGAGTTGCGAGCGCCTTGTGTTCGTCAGCGAACAGCGGCGCGCTTTGTTTTGTCATGCTGCAACATGAAAACCGGGGTGCGTTGCGGCGCTTGCCGACTAGGCCTTTAAAAACTCCGCCTTGCCACCCAACCAGCGCTGCATGTGCTCTTCTGCCAGCGCCGGGTGTTGATCGAGCATCAGTGGCGCCAGACGGCGTGCCCACTCAAGCAGTGCTGTGTCAGTGGCCAAATCGGCAAAGCGCAACAGTGCCGCACCCGACTGGCGTGCGCCCAGAAATTCGCCGGGGCCGCGAAGCTCCAGGTCACGCCGGGCAATCTCAAAGCCGTCGTTGGTCTCGGACATGGCTTTGAGGCGGGCACGGGCCGTTTCCCCCAGTCGCGGTGCATCCCCGGTGGCGTACAGCAGCACGCAGGCAGACGCCGCCGCCCCGCGACCAACGCGGCCGCGCAACTGGTGCAACTGCGACAGACCAAAGCGCTCGGCGTGTTCGATCACCATCAGACTGGCGTTGGGCACATCGACCCCGACCTCAATCACCGTGGTGCTGACCAGCACTCCCATCTGGCCGCTGGTGAACTCGACCATCACGGCTTTCTTTTCTGCCACCGGCATGCGCGAGTGCAGCAAGCCGACCCGCAGCGCCGCGCTGCCGTGCCTCGCGCTACCTTGCAACGCAGCACTTAACTGCGCGTGGGTCTCGGTGGCATTGGTCAAATCCAGCGCTTCGCTCTCTTCAATCAGGGGGCAAACCCAATACACCTGCCGCCCTTGTGCCAGTTGCGTGCTGATGCGCTCGATCACCTCAGCGCGGCGCGCATCATTGACCAGCTTGGTGACGACCGGCGTGCGTCCCGGTGGCAGCTCGTCGAGGGTCGAGAGGTCCAGATCGGCGTAGTAGCTCATGGCCAGCGTGCGTGGAATCGGGGTCGCCGTCATCATCAGGAGATGGGGCTCCTGCTGCTCTTCGACCAGTTTGCTGCGCAGAGCCAGGCGCTGTGCCACGCCAAAGCGGTGCTGCTCGTCAATCACGGCCAGCGCCAGGTTCTTGAACTGCACTTTGTCCTGAATCACGGCGTGCGTACCCACCACCAGCCCGGCCGCGCCACTGGCAATCAACGCCAACATCTGGCGCCGCTCTTTGGTCTTCTGGCTACCGGTCAGCCATGCGGTCTGGACGCCCAGGGGCTCCAGCCAGCCAACCAGCTTGGCAAAGTGTTGCTGGGCCAGAATTTCGGTTGGTGCCATCAGGGCGCACTGCCAGCCGGCGTCGATGCAAACGGCCGCGGCCAGTGCCGCGACCACCGTTTTGCCGGAACCCACGTCGCCTTGCAGCAAACGGTGCATCGGCACCGGTCGGGCCAGGTCTTGTGTGATTTCTTCACAAACGCGGCGTTGGGCGCCGGTGAGCTGGAACGGTAGCGTGGCCAGCAGTTGCTGCTGCAAGGGATGGCTTTTCCCCGGCCCGCTGCCAGCCATCAACACCGGTGCGTGCAGTTGCGCACGCTCGCGTTTGGCCTGTAGCTGCGACAGTTGCTGCGCCAGCAGCTCCTCGGCCTTGAGCCGTTGCCAGGCCGGGTGGCTGTGATCTTCCAGCGTCCCCAATGCCACGTCCGGTCTCGGGTAATGCAAAAATAATAGCGCTTCACGCAGGCTCCACCTGGGCTGCAGTCCTATTTGATATAAATGTTCGGGTAATACCGTAACCGTCAGATCGGCGCGAGCGAGAGCGCTTTGTATTGCCCGGCGCAGGTAGGCCTGCGGCAGACCCGCCACGGTCGGGTAGATCGGCGTGAGCGTTGTCGCCAGCTCGCCACCCGCCGCCTGGAACGCCGGGTGCATCATCTGCCACCCCAACAAGCCGCCCCGGATCTCGCCGCGCGCACGAATCTTTTGGCCCACCGCCAGCGCCCTTTGCTGCGAGGGATAGAAGGCGAAGAAGCGCAGGGTGCAGGTGTCGCTGCCGTCGTCCAGCGTTACCAGCAGTTGGCGTCGCCCCGAAAGTTGAATCTGGCAAGCGCTGACCACACCTTCGATCTGCGCCAGGTCGCCCTCACGCACATCGCTCAGGCGGACGATGCGGGTTTGGTCCTCATAGCGCAGCGGCAAATGCAGCGCCAGATCAATGTCGCGCACCAGCCCGAGCTTGCGCAAGGCCTTCTGCGGGCCGGTCAGGGGCTTGCTTGGCGGTTTGACAGGCGCGGGCGTCATGCGCTGATTTTGCCCGTTTGTTTCGAACCCGGCCAATAACAGATGCAAAGCGTGTATGCTCGCCGCGTGACGTTCATGCCGTTTCGGCGACCATTCAAAGACCGCACATGGATAACCCCAACGACCCGAATCAAAACCACCTTCTCGCTGCCCTGCCCACGGCGGAGTTCGAGCGCCTTGCGCGCGATCTGGAGTGGGTGGCGATGCCGCTGGGCGAAGTGCTGTATGAATCCGGCGGCCAGTTGCAGCACGTCTATTTCCCGACCAGCGCCATCGTCACCCTGCAATACGTAACCGAAGACGGCGCTTCGGCCGAAATCGCGGGCGTTGGCAACGAAGGGGTGATCGGTGTTGCGCTTTTCATGGGTGGCAACAGCACACCCAGCCGGGCCACGGTGCAGACCGGGGGCAGCGGTTACCGACTCAAGGCCCACTTGCTGCTGGAGGAATTCAATCGCGCCGGACCCTTGATGCGTTTGCTGCTGCGCTACACCCAGGCACTGATGACGCAGATGTCGCAAATGGCGATCTGCAATCGGCATCATTCGGTGGAGCAGCAACTGTGCCGCTGGCTGCTGTCCACACTGGACCGCTCGCCATCGAGCGAATTGACCATGACGCAGGAGCTGATTGCCAGCATGATCGGCGTACGCCGTGAAGGTATTACCGAGGCTGCCGGGCGTCTGCAACAAGCGCAGTGCATTCGCTACCGGCGCGGTCACATCACGGTGCTTGACCGCGCCGGCCTGGAGCGCCGCGTGTGTGAATGCTACGACGTGGTCAGAAAAGAATACGCGCGTTTGCTAGGCGATGTACGCCAGCGCCAGCAATTGCCCCCCTCTACTCGCCGTTAGGCCTGGTCCACGCTTCATGCCTTGCCTATATTCCCCTCCTATGTTCGCTGGCGCACGGAGCGCGGCAGGCTTTACTGGCATGATGAATTGCAGCTTAGGCTACGCGATCCACCGCCCATTCACGCTCTGACAGAGATCGGTCATGCCCGAAAACATTTTAGATTCAACCCTTCCCAAGCCGGCCGCAGGCACACTGCAAGGCATCACCGAGTTGCAACGCCAGGAGGCCTTGCTGATCACCGGTGCCTTGCAGAACGCCATTCTCAACAGCGCCAACTTCTCCAGCATTGCGACCGATGAGAAAGGGGTCATTCAGATCTTTAACGTCGGTGCTGAGCGCATGTTGGGCTACACGGCGCTGGAGGTGATGAACAAGATCACGCCAGCCGACATCTCTGATCCGCAGGAAGTGATCGCGCGCGCCAAGGCCCTGAGCGACGAACTCGAAACCCAGATTGAGCCGGGCTTCGAAGCCCTGGTGTTCAAGGCCTCGCGCGGCATTGAAGACATTTATGAGCTGACCTACATCCGCAAGGACGGCAGCCGCTTCCCGGCGGTGGTGTCGGTCACGGCGCTGCGCGACGCTCAAAACGCCATCATCGGCTACCTGCTGATCG
>JADGRK010000198.1 GCA_017880985.1 Rhodoferax sp.
GTACTAACCCTGAAACTGGCCAAGCAGGTGCCCGTGAGCAAGGTCACGGAACTGGTCATCAACTGATTCCCCGGACGAACCCAAATTCGTCATTGCGATTGCTGCGGTGCCTCGCAGAAGCTGACGCGGCGCGGCAATCTATATGCGTTGATGTGGATTGCCTTGCTCCTTTCCAATGACCAGAATGTGACGTCTGGTGACCCATTTAAAGCATATCCAGCGGCCAGCGTGGTTTGACGTCAAACGCATAGACCATGCTGGCGCTTTGCACGCCCGACTGTAGCCGCATAGCCGCAGCCAGGGCAATCATCGCGCCGTTGTCGGTACACAAATGCAGCTCGGGGTAATGCACCCGGACCTCCCGCTTGGCGCACTCAGCATTGAGTTGCTCACGCAGACTCCGGTTGGCGCCCACGCCACCGGCCACCACCAGGCGCTTGAGCTGGGTTTGTCTCAAAGCTGCCAGCGACTTCTTCACCAACACCTCCACAATGGCCGCCTGGGTCGATGCTGCCAAATCCGCCAGCACTGTCGGCGCCAGCGCCTCCACCACACAGCCCTGCGCTGTGGCCAATTTTTTGGCTTGCATCATCACCGCTGTTTTCAACCCGGCAAATGAAAAATCAAGGTTGTCACTGTGGAGCAGCGGTCGTGGCAGCTTGAAGGCCGTGGCGTCACCCACCTGCGCCAGCTTGGCCAGTGCCGGGCCACCCGGATAACCCAGCCCCAGCAGCTTGGCCGACTTGTCAAACGCTTCACCGGCTGCATCATCAATCGTCTCGCCCAAAATCTGATAGCGCCCTACCCCATCGACCCGCATCAGTTGCGTGTGGCCACCCGATACCAGCAGCGCGACAAACGGAAACTCGGGCGGATCGGCGCTTAAAAAGGGCGACAGCAAATGCCCCTCCAGGTGATGCACACCCAGCACCGGTTTGTGCAGCGCCGCCCCCAGCGCGCAGGCCACACCGGCACCTACCAGCAAGGCACCTGCCAGCCCCGGCCCACGGGTAAACGCCACGACATCGACATCCTGCAAACTGCGCCCGGACTCCTGCAACACCTGCTGGGTCAGTGGCAAGACCCGGCGAATATGGTCGCGGCTGGCCAGTTCGGGCACCACACCGCCATAAGCCTGATGCATCTCAATCTGGCTGTAAAGCGCATGCGCCAGCAGCACCGGCAAAGCGCTGCCGCACACTTCAACCAGTGCCACACCGGTTTCGTCGCACGAAGACTCAATCCCCAGCACTTTCAGCATATTGCCCATCAACCCCAAAAATGAATCAAACCGGTTCCCGGTACTGATCTTCCAGCAACTTGGCTTGGGCTGCCGCTAGCCGTGCAATCGGCACGCGCGGGCCCGAGCACGACACATAGTTGAGTTTGATGTGATGGCAAAAACGGATCGAACTGGGGTCTCCACCATGTTCGCCGCAGATGCCCACTTTCAAGTCCGGGTTGGTTTCGCGGCCCCGCTGCACGGCCATTTTCATCAATTGCCCGACGCCCTTGATGTCGAGCACTTCAAACGGGTTGTCTTCGAGGATGCCGGTCTCGTTGTAGAACGGCAGGAACTTGTTTTCTGCGTCCTCGCGGCTGAAGGAGAAGGTGGCCTGGCTCAGGTCATTGGTGCCGAAGGAGAAAAACTCGGCAATCTCTGCCATGCGCCCGGCGCGCATGCAGGCGCGCACCACTTCGACCATCGAACCAAACTTGAACTGCACATCAATGCCATGGGTGGCGCGCACTTCCTGACGGATGCGCTGCACGTAGCTGTGGATGCGCTTGAGCTCTTCCACGGTGGCCACTTGCGGCACCATGATCTCAGGGTAGATCTCAATGCCCTCTTTGGCGCACTGGGCGGCGGCTTCCAGAATCGCGCGGATCTGCATTGAATAGATTTCCGGGTAGGTAATGCCCAGGCGTACGCCACGGTGACCCAGCATCGGGTTGACTTCGGCCAGGGCACGCACCTTTTTCAGGATCTTTTCTTTTTTGGCGATGACGTCAACTTCCATATGTGACTTCTTGAAGGTGCCCAGCGCCGCCATCAAAGGGGTCAGACCATCGGCATATTGCTGATAGAGCTTGGGGTTGAGCAGCTTGAGGGTTTCAGGAAAATCTTCCAGACCATTGATGGTGTCGCGCAATTGGTGCAGGTTGGCGATCTCGAGCTCGAGCTGGGCGGCAGTGGGTAAAAATTCATGCATCGGGGGGTCGAGCAAGCGCACTGTCACCGGTAGCCCCTTCATGGCTTTGAAAATGCCTTTGAAGTCTGAGCGCTGAATTGGCAACAGCCGATTCAGCGCCGATTGGCGTTCTTCCAGCGTCTCGGCCAGGATCATTTCCTGCACGATGGGCAGGCGGTCGGTGGCGTTGAACATGCGCTCGGTCCGGACCAGGCCAATCCCCATGGCGCCAAATTCACGCGCTCGCTGGGCATCAGTCGGAATGTCGGCGTTGGCCATGACCCGTAGCACCGCCACTTCGTCGGCCCACGTTAACAGCGTGTTCATTTCCTCGGAAAATTCGGCCTCGACGGTCGGTATTTCGCCCGCGTAGACATGGCCGGTACCGCCGTCGATGGTGATGACATCACCTTCGCGCAGCGTGGTGTCGCCCACCCTGGCGCTGCGCTGCTGATCGTTGATGACAATCTGCTCGCAGCCCGAAACACAGGGTTTGCCCATGCTGCGCGCCACCACTGCTGCGTGCGAGGTCTTGCCGCCACGGCTGGTCAAAATGCCCTGCGCCTGGAAAAAGCCGTGAATGTCATCAGGCCGGGTTTCTTCGCGCACCAGGATGATCTTTTCACCGGCACGCCCGCGCGTTTCGGCGGTATCGGCGTCAAACACAATTTTCCCGGAGGCCGCGCCGGGCGAGGCCGACAGCCCTTGCGCCAGCGATTTAGCGTGAAAATTGGGGGCCAGTTGCGGCACCAATAACTGCTCCAGCATGGCCGGCTCGGTGCGCAACAACGCGCGCTCCTTGGTGATCAACCCCTCATGAAACATCTCGACCGAGGTCCGCACCATGGCGCGCGCGTTCATCTTGCCGTTGCGAGTTTGCAGGCAGTACAGAATGCCCTTCTCGATGGTGAATTCAAAATCCTGCACTTCATGGTAGTGCGACTCCAGCCGACTGCGCAGTGTGATCAACTGGCGGTGAATCTCGGGCATTTCCTGTTCCATCTCGGCGATCGCCTTGGGGGTGCGAATGCCCGCCACCACGTCCTCGCCCTGGGCGTTAACCAGATATTCACCATAAATTACGTTTTCACCGGTGCCGGGGTTGCGCGTAAAGCCGACGCCGGTGCCCGAGTCATTGCCCATGTTGCCGAACACCATGGTGCAAATGCTCACTGCCGTGCCATTGGCCTGGTCCTTGGTGATGCGGAACTGCTTGCGATAATCCACCGCGCGTTTGCCCATCCAGGAGCGAAACACCGCACCCACTGCAATTTCGAGTTGCACAAACGGGTCTTGCGGAAACGGCTGGCCGGTCTGGCGTTGCACAATGGCCAGGAACTCAGCCGAGAGCTCCTTGAGATGCTCGCTACTCAAGTCCACGTCCTGCGGTGCACCATATTTGCGCTTGATGGCGACCATGCATTCGTCAAAATGTTCATCGTTGATATTGAGCGCAATCTTGCCAAAGAGTTGGACAAAGCGGCGATAGGCATCGTAAGCAAAACGGGCGTTGCCGGTTTGTGCAATCAGACCTTTGAGCGAAACCTCGTTGAGACCGAGGTTGAGGATGGTGTCCATCATGCCTGGCATCGACATCGCCGCGCCCGAGCGCACCGAGACCAGCAGCGGCTTTTTGCCATTGCCAAAGCCTTTGCCGGTTATCTTTTCCAGCGCCGCCATGTGAGTTCTGATTTCATTCATCAGCCCATCGGGCAACTGATTCTTTTCCAGATAGGCATTGCAGGCATCGGTACTGGCAGTAAAGCCAGGTGGCACGTTCAGGCCAATTTGCGTCATCTCGCACAGATTGGCGCCTTTGCCGCCAAGCAGCATTTTGTTTTTACCATCGCCCTGTTCAAACGCGTAAACGTACTTTTTGCCTTTAGTCATGATTCTTCCTGTATAAAATATTGCTCACGTTTTCAATATCCGGCTGCGTCCAATTATGCTTGCACCGATCTAATGGCTGATCCGCAATCACCCCCAACTCGCACAAACAAGCACAAAATTGGCCTCAAGCCCTTACTGAATAAGCACAATATGCTATACAATAAATAGCAATATAGACACCCATTCCCGTACCCCCGCCGGCGTTGCTGATCTTCAGCGAAAATGCAAACTGCCCGCGCCCAGCGTTCATTACTATTTTTCAGACAAGCCATGCCAATACCCCTGACCCCGACCTTTGCCTTCAACGGCGCCCCTTGGTCACGCCCATCGCGCTGGCCGCCGACCCTGCCGGCGCTGGGCTTGTTTGCCCTGCTGGCCGCCTGTGGCCAAGGTAGTGCACCAGCGGCGGGTCCTGGTGGGTCAGGCGCTGCCAGGCCACCGCCCGTCGAGGTGGGCGTGGTCACCGTCAGGCCGGGTGATGTGGGACTGATCACCGAGCTGCCCGGGCGGCTGGAAGCTTCGCGCGTGGCGCAGGTACGTGCGCGCGCCGCAGGCATTGTGCAAAAGCGCCTGTTTGCTGAGGGTAGCAACGTGACGCCCGGGCAAGCGCTGTTTCAGATTGATGCCAGCCCTTATGAAGCCATACTGGCCAGTGCCCAGGCCTCGGTGGCCAAGGCGGAGGCCAACCTGATGCAGGCCAGCGCGCAGGCCGAGCGCTTCAAGCCGCTGATCGAGGCCAACGCCATCAGCCAGCAGGAATTTGTCAACGCGCAAGCGGCACAGAAGCTGGCCGAAGCCGATGTGGCGGTGGCCCGCGCCGCCGTACAAAGCGCGCGCATCAACCTAGGCTACGCCTCCATTACCGCGCCAATTGGCGGCCGCATTGGCCGAGCGCTGGTGACTGAAGGTGCCTTGGTGGGTCAGGGTGAAGCCACACCGATGGCCGTGATCCAGCAAATTGACCCGCTGTATGTCAACTTTACGCAATCCGCCGCTGAGGTCATGACTATGCGTCGTGCCATGGCAAGCGGGCAGCTCAAACGTGCCGGCGCTCAGGCCGCCAGCGTGCGCGTGCTGCTGGACGACGGCACCGAGTACCCCCGGGCCGGCAAACTGCTGTTCTC